>NZ_CP114976.1:737500-830000 GCF_027498055.1 Denitrificimonas caeni | reverse complement strand
CTCTTCTTTATAGAGCTGACCCTGGAACTCGTCGGGCGTAAGCACCATAACAACATCTGCTGCTTTCACTGCAGAGGCAACATCAGCAACTTTCAAACCGTGTGCTTCTGCTTTGGCAATCGAAGAAGAACCAGCACGCAGACCAACTGTGACATCCACTCCTGAGTCCTGCAGGTTACATGCATGCGCATGACCTTGTGAACCATAACCAATAATGGCTACTTTCTTACCCTTGATGATGGATAGATCACAATCTTTGTCATAGTAAACTTTCATAAAAATCTCCTAAATTTGAAAGGCCCCTGCCCCTCAGAGTTAATTCAAAGGCTTAAAACTTTATCGCCACGGGCAATACCTGTTACACCACTGCGCACCACTTCTAAAATAGAAGCTGGGCCAATCGCCTGGATAAAGCTGTCTAGTTTATCGGTTGTACCCGCTAACTGCACGGTGTATAGGCTTGGCGAAACATCAACAATTTGACCTCTGAAAATATCAGCAGTCCTTTTAATTTCTGCACGTTGTGCACCACTGGCTTTAATTTTAACCAGCATCAACTCACGCTCAATGTGCGCACTTTCAGACAGATCAACCAACTTAACCACTTCAATTAGCTTGTTAAGGTTTTTAGTGATCTGCTCGATCACCTCTTCCTTACCCGCGGTAGTCAAGGTCAAACGTGACAAGGTCGGGTCCTCTGTCGCAGCAACGGTTAAGCTCTCAATGTTGTAGTTACGCTGTGAGAACAAACCAATTACACGGGATAATGCACCCGGCTCATTTTCCATTAATAATGAAATAATATGTCTCATGATTATGTCCGCTCCGTTTTGCTGAGCCACATATCGCGCATCGCGCCATCACGAATCTGCATGGGGTACACGTGCTCACTGGTGTCCACTTGAATATCTAAGAATACTAAGCGATCTTTCATCGCAAAGGCTTCTTCCATTTTCGGTTTCAAATCTTTCAAGTCAGTAATTCGCATACCTACATGACCGTAAGCCTCAACCAACTTCACGAAGTCAGGCAACGACTCCATGTAAGAGTGGGAGTAACGGCTGTTGTAAACCATGTCTTGCCACTGACGAACCATGCCTAAAGCACCGTTATTCAGGTTAATAATCTTAACTGGCAAGTCATACTGCAAGCAGGTGGACAGCTCTTGAATATTCATTTGAATGCTGCCTTCACCGGTAACACAGGCAACATCATCGTCTGGGAAGTTCAGCTTAATGCCCATAGCAGCAGGAAAACCAAAGCCCATCGTGCCTAAACCACCTGAGTTAATCCAGCGATTAGGCTTATTAAAGCGGTAGTACTGCGCAGCAAACATCTGATGCTGTCCAACATCTGAGGTTACAAAAGCATCGCCTTTAGTCACCTCAGACAAGGTTTCAATAACAGTTTGCGGCTTAATAATAGTGCCATCACCGCTATCGTACGGGAACAGCTTGCCATTACCGCGCCACTCGTCAATTTGCTTCCACCAGCTAGCAACCACATCAGGGTTAGGCTTAGTGCCGATATCTTTCAACGCTGCCAACATATCATTGAGCACGCTATCAACCGGCCCAACAATTGGGATGTCGGCTTTAATCGTCTTAGAAATGGACGCTGGATCGATATCAATGTGAATGATTTTTGCATTAGGGCAGAACTTAGCTGCACCATTAATCACGCGGTCGTCAAAACGCGCGCCAATAGCAATCAATACATCACAATGGTGCATCGCTAAGTTAGCGGTATAGCTACCATGCATACCCAGCATACCAACGAACTGACGATCATCACCGGGGTAGCAACCCAGGCCCATCAGAGTATTGGTAACGGGAGCATTGAGTTGCTGCGCCATTTCTGTCAACTGTTTTGAAGCTCCACCCAGGATCACCCCACCACCGGCGTAAATCATTGGACGCTTCGCAGCAAGCAGCATTTCTGCAGCTTTACGAATCTGCCCTGAATGACCACGGGTTGCAGGCGCATAGGAGCGCAATTTGGCTTTTTTCGGGTAGCTGTACTCAAACTTATCAATTGGGTTAGTCATATCCTTAGGGACATCAATAACCACTGGACCTGGTCGGCCCGACTCAGCTAAATAGAAAGCCTTTTTAATCACCTCAGGAATTTCTGAGGGATGCTTAACAATGAAGCTGTGTTTAACAATGGGTCGTGAGATACCGATCATATCGGTTTCTTGGAACGCATCAGTACCAACCATATCACTTTGGACCTGGCCGGAAATAACCACCATCGGGATTGAATCCATAAAGGCTGTAGCAATGCCAGTAATAGCATTGGTTGCACCAGGCCCCGAGGTTACAAAGACAACGCCTGCTTTACCAGTAGCACGGGCATAACCATCGGCCATATGCGTTGCCGCTTGCTCGTGGCGCACTAGAATGTGCGTCAGAGCAGGCTCTTTGAATAATGCATCATAGATATGCAATATGGCTCCACCTGGGTAGCCATAAATATATTTAACACCTTCGTCACGCAGTGAACGAACGAGCATTTCTGCGCCGGATAAAAGTTCCACAGTAACACCTCTAAAACGCCAGAATACCACCCTTCATCAAGGGCAATCTGATTATAGGTTGCTGTTATTTGCAGCATGGGCGACGGTGATTGCCGACTACCAAGCCACCTAAATTAAGCAGCATAGAGAAACCCGAATGTCTAAAGGCTCCTCACCCAGCGCGAGGTAACGCGATACGGGTATAGCGGGCGGCACGGGTACGCACCTCATGAACCAACAATGCTATAAACGCCTTTTTGAGGCGAGCATCATAGCAAGCAGTGAATTGTTCGGATTCAGCAGCCTCAAGTCAAGCATTACGAGACAATTCTCTCATTATTTAGGCTGCTTACTGTATATGATAGGTATTTATAGGCCTAGTACGCAACCACAAGGTGGTTATCTATGTTTTAAGGTATATTTAACTCTAGTGTTAATTTGTTTATTTTTAGCTTTATTGCTCACACACAGTAAGGAAAACCCATGCGCCGTTTAGCAACTATCACCAGCTTATTATTGGTATGCAGCTCTTCGATACTCGCCGCACCCATTTACAAGTGGGTGGATGCGCAAGGAACAACCCACTTTGGCTCAGAACCTCCGGCCAATCAAAAAGTAGAGAGCATCAATACCAAGGTTTTTCAGCCCCCTGTGCCAGAAAAAACTGCGGGACAAGCGGCAGCTGAAGAAGCTAGAAAGAGTTCAAACACCCAAGCAGACATAGACCGCGAAGTACGCAAGCAAATTGCCGAAGAAGAAAAAGCACTAAAGAAATACTGCTCTGAAATCCGCTACAACTTGGCCCAACTGGAAAACAATCCGCGCGTACTCGCTGACATCGATGGCACACCCACGCGACTCAGTGAAGAGGAACGCCAAGCACGTATTGCTGAAATAAAGACCGCAATTAACGAGCGCTGTACTGATATCAAATAACAACCAGCGCGATTTTATCCAGGGCAAAATCTAGTGCAAACGATGCGGCGTCATAATTGCTGCATCGATGTTTTTTAGACAGCTCAAAACGTTGTTTACCGTTATGCCTTTCTCGCGATAAACAACCTCAGCCATTTCATAAATTGCACACTGTTGGGGCAAGTTATGCTCCGAGCTCGCTAGGCTGCGCATACGCGGAATAAAAACCCACTGCAACCATTGCGAGAACTCCAACGTATCAACACAAAACGGCTGCTGACTCTGCAGTGCTTGCGCGCTTGGTGGCTGCTGCTCCCACCAGCCAAGCTCTTGCAGCTGCTGCTCCAGCTCAGCTAGCAACATCAGCAAGCGTTGTTTTACCTGTATCACCATTACAAATTCACCCGCGCACGACGCTCTGCCTCTTGAGCGCCAGCAGTATTACCTTGCTGGGTGCGGGCGCGAGCAATTAGATCCCATAGCCCAGCCTGCAATTGCGGCCGGCCATTGCTATAACTTAAAGCGCGCTGAGCCAGCTGCTCAGCCTGCCCCGCATCGCCTTGTGCTAGACGCACTTCTGCTAAACGGTAAAGAACTTGCGGCTCGCGGGGAGCGATACGTTGCGCACGCTCTAAACTTGAAGCTGCGCCATTATAATCACCACCGGACTGCTGTTGCTTAGCTGTCGTTAGCAAAGCTAAAACAGGCCCATCTAACTGCTCATCGGCAGCTAAACGCGCTTGACCACCTATGGGTGCGGCAGGTGATGTACGCTCACTGCGATTTGTCTCAGTAACTGGCTGTGATTCTGGGCTGTACACTTTAATGCCACCAATCGGCGCGCTAGGTACAGCGTAGGCTTGCACAACATCAGCGTCGTCTCTTTGAGTCCTGCCTGCTCCTGTGACCTGCGTCCCTGTATTTTTAGTCTCGGCTGTTTGTCGTGCACGATTGTCACGCATAACGCCCGGTGTCAGCGGCCCGCCACTTTCCACAACAGGTATATTGCTGTATTGAGTGCCTGCACAGCCGCCTAATAAGGCTGCTAAGGCAATTAAAACGACTGCATGCTTACTCACGTTTATTCCCCATCAAAGTTTAATTTAACCAACTGCGAATCCAGCTTTTCACTGACTCAACCGGCGCCGGCAAGGAAGTTGGCTTGTCACAGGACTCGCCAGGCAATGGCTCACTGCCGCGAATATAAGGCATTTGTACAGCACCTGGGCAATCTTTGGCGCTACCTAAGCCAGAATAAGCATCCACCCATACCGTGACAATATTGTCTGGCGGCGACATATTTAACGATCTTGGTGCAGCTTGCTGCATAAAATTTGCCCACACTTGCAGTGCACCACTGGCACCCGTAAGTGGAGTTTGGCCGTTATCATCGCGCCCCATCCACACCACTGCCAACAAGTCCTGACCAAAGCCAGCAAACCAACTGTCGCGCAAATCATTACTGGTGCCGGTTTTTCCAGCCAGCACAGTGGAGTCAGGTACACGGTTATATACCGAGCGTCCTGTGCCCTCAGTCATTACCCGGCGCATGGCCTCTTGGGTTAAATAAATAGCCCCAGCATCAAAACGCTGCTCAATACTATAAGGGTAACGTCCTAATGGCTCACCCTCTGCATTCAAGACACTGCGTATCGCTCGCAACGGGGTATTAAAGCCACCATTGGCAATGGTTTGGTACATATCAGCGACCTCAATGGGGCTCAGGCTACCAGCACCCAAAAGCATAGATGGGTACGCGGGCCAATCACGCTCAACCCCAAGTCGACGCACCGTATTTAACACTCGCGGAACACCCATTTCCAAACCAAGCTTGGCAGTGGAGAGGTTATAGGACTGCGCCAGCCCTTGATATAAAAACACTGTGCCATGCTCTTTACGGTCATAGTTTTGCGGTGTCCAAACTTGTCCATTGCGGCTCTTCACCGAGAACGTTTCATCTTGTAAGTAATGTGTCAAAGTGTACTGGCTCGGCTGCTCCAGCGCAGTTAGATACACCGCTGGCTTTATCAGCGAGCCAATCGGTCGTACCGCATCCAGTGCGCGATTAAATCCGGCATAGCGCGGCTGACGACTCCCCAGCAGCGCCAGCACTTCACCTGTTTCCGGGTTGCTGACCACCACCGCCGACTCAACTTCATCAATGCCTTTGCGCCCAGCCAGTTGTTTATAGGTTTGGGTCAAAGACTCCTCAGCCTTACGCTGCAGGATGGGGTCAAAGCTGGTAAAGATACTCAAGCCTTCTTCGGTTAAATCCTGATCGCGATAATCCTCGCGTAGCTGACGCTTGACTAAATCCAAGAAGCCTGGGTAGGTGGTGTTAGCCAAACTGCCGCGTTTGGTAATGCCCAGTGGCGTTTTTTTCGCCTGCTCAGCCTGCTGTTCATCTACAATTCCTTGCTCTGCGAGCAGATTGATCACTAGATTGCGTCGTTCTAAGGCTCGCTCCGGCTGACGACGCGGATTGTAATACGACGGGCCTTTAACCATGGCAACCAGTAAGGCAATTTGCTGCAGCTTTAGCTCAGCCAAAGGTCGACTGAAAAAATACTGGCTAGCCAAACCAAAACCATGCACAGCTCGTTGGCCATCCTGCCCTAAGAACACTTCATTTAGGTAGGCCTCTAAAATCTCTTCCTTGCTGTAGTGCAACTCAATCAACACCGACATCAAAGCTTCAGTAACTTTACGAGTTAAGGTGCGCTCATTGGTCAGAAAGAAGTTTTTCACCAACTGCTGAGTCAAGGTGCTACCACCTTGGCGCAAAGATCCAGACGATGTATTAACCCACAAAGCACGGGCAATAGATTTGAGTGACACGCCATGATGCTGATAAAAGTCTCGATCTTCCACGGCAATTAAAGCTTGCGGCAGCAATTCAGGAACCTGATCCAAGCGAATTAAAATGCGATCTTCTTGGTGCGCAGGGTATAGACCACCCACTAACAACGGCTCTAAGCGCGCAACCGCCAAGGGACTACCGTTAGCTTTAGTTAAGCTGGCAACACTCCCACCAGAAAAGCGAACACGCACTGCTTGTGCTGGCTCAGCACCTTCATAAAACTGAAAACCACGCGTATGCAGCTCAACTGTATTACCATTGACCGATACTGCTCCTGCACTGCTGGCAGAGGTTTCATTGCGGTAACCTAAAGCATTCAGCTCAGTGAGAAAATCTTGTTTATTGAGCTTTTGTCCAGCAAATAACTCTAGCGGCCGCGCATAGACTTTGGCCGGCACCGTCCAACGCTTACCAGAAAACTTTTCTTGCACAACCGCATCAAGGTAAATAAGCACACCCGCAAGCAGGACCACGGCAACAATAAAAAGCTTAAATAGCAAACCTAGCCAGCGCTTTGAAGGCTTGGCTTTACGCGGGCTTGCCGCCTTTCTAGTAGGCCGAGAAGTTGTTTTTTTAGTCATGCTGGGAATTATACCTGTTTTGTTTCAGTTCAAAATGCATGTTGTTATAGTTTGCACAGTTGCGCACAGTTGCCATAATGCAAACATCATTTTATTACTTTCAAGGATCACCTGTGACTCAAGCCCTGATTGCCGCTTTACAAAACCCTGCGATCTTTGCGCATCCCGTCGAAGATTTTCAAGTCATCGAAACCCATATTTCCTGGGTTATTTTGACCGGTCCTTATGCTTATAAAATCAAAAAAGCAGTTAATTTCGGCTTTTTAGATTTTACTGAAATCAGTGCCCGCCAACATTATTGCTCCGAGGAAGTACGCTTAAATCAGCGTTTGACCGACGGTCTCTACCTCGAAGTTGTCGCTATCACTGGCTCGGCCGAGGCGCCGCAACTGAACGGTGAAGGCCCAGCCATTGAGTACGCAGTGAAAATGCGTCAATTCCCACAAACTCAATTGCTCGGTGATATGCAAAAGCGCGGCGAACTCTGTGAAACTCACATTGATGCTTTAGCCAAACAAATCGCCCGCTTTCACCATGAAGCCCCCGCTGTTCCCGCCGAGCACCCTCTGGGTGATCCGCATGCAATTATGGCACCCATTCGCCAAAACTTTGAGCAAATCCGCCCGTTACTCAGCGAAGCGGCTGATTTACAACAACTCGATGCGCTAGAAGCTTGGACTGAGGACAGTTTTACCCGTCTGCTCCCACTATTAGAGCAACGTCGCCACAATGGTTCAATTCGCGAGTGCCACGGTGATATCCACCTTGGTAACGCCACCTTGCTGGACGATGAAGTTGTACTGTTTGACTGCATTGAATTCAATGAAGCTTTCCGCTTAATTGACGTAGCCTCAGATGCCGCATTCTTAGCCATGGATCTTGAAGACCGTGGCTTAAAACCTTTAGCACGACGCTTCGTTAATGCTTGGTTAGAACTCACCGGCGACTACCAAGCGATGCAGCTGATCAACTTTTACAAAGCCTACCGCGCCATGGTACGCGGTAAAGTAAACCTGTTCCGCTTAGGCCAAGAAGAAGACCCTGTGCAGCGCGCCGTGATTGTGCGTCAGTACCGTAGCTATGCCAACTTAGCGGAAAGCTACTGCGCTATTCCATCCCGCCTACTGGCCATCACCCATGGCATCTCCGCTGTTGGGAAAAGCCACGTGGCAATGCGTTTAGTCGAAGCCTTAGGCGCGCTACGTTTTCGCTCAGACTTTGAGCGCAAGCGTTTATTTGGTGAGCAAGACAGCGAGCAACAAAATACTTTAGGTGGTGGTATTTATAACCCCAACGCCAGTGCCGCAACCTACCAGCGTCTACATGCATTAGCGACGGAAGCATTACAAGCCGGCTTCCCCGTGGTGATTGATGCCACTTATTTAAAAACAGAGCAGCGCCATGCGGCCTGGCAGATTGCCGAAAGCACTGGCACACCGTTCTTAATTCTTGACTGCCAAGCTCCGGATGAAGTGGTCGCCACTTGGCTCAAACAACGCCAAGCAGAAGGCTTAGACCCATCGGATGCGACAGCGGATGTAATTTTAGCTCAACGGCAAAACCTAGAGCCGCTGGATGCTGCTGAAACAGCACAAAGCTATCGCGTGGATACCCATGATGCGGCCACCTTAGATAACCTCATCAGTCAGATCCGTAAGCGTTTACCCGGCTTATAAGCCACTAAAGCCTGTTGGCTGCGCCTGTCACAACGCAGCCAACAGCAAGTTAAAGCTGCAACCAATCCGCTTGCACCTGTTCTTTATTGAGCGCCAGCCACTGCAGAGCAATAATACTGGCGGCATTATCAATACGCCCATCCTGCACTGCCTTTAGCGCATCGGCCAACGGCCAGACATGCACGCGAATATCCTCTCCCTCTTCTTCTACACCAAAAACCCCACCGACGCCTACCGTAGAACAACGGCCGACATACAAATAAACCCGTTCATCCGATCCGCCGGGCGATGGGTAATAGGTCATTACGGGTAACAGATCATGCAACTCTAAATCGGCTTCTTCACGAGCTTCACGGCGTGCCACCTCTGCCGGCTCTTCGTCTGTATCAATTAAACCCGCAACAATTTCCAGCAACCAAGGCTCAGGGCTTTTATCTAAAGCACCAACACGAAACTGCTCAACCAGCACCACCGAGTCGGCGTGCGGATCATAGGGCAACACGCACACCGCGTCCGGCCTGACAAATAACTCACGACTGATGGTCGGCCCCATATGGCCGGCGAATAAACGGTGTTTTAAATGCACGCGATCTAAGCGATAAAACCCTTGAAAGCAGCGCTCACGCTGCTCAACTACCACATCATCTTTCGCCGTCATTGCCCGCTCAGTCATCTCTAGCTCCCATAAAAAAGGCGACCCTTAAGGCCGCCTTTTATACCATTGAAGTGTTTAAACCTGTTTATAGATTATCGAGCCTTCCTCGCGAAAACGCTCAGACTGCTCTTTAAAGCCGGCCTCAATGGCGCGCTGTTCATCGGTCAAATCGTTATCTTTGGCGTACTGACGCACTTCTTGGCTTATTTTCATTGAGCAGAACTTCGGCCCACACATTGAACAAAAATGCGCCACTTTAGCCGATTCCTTCGGCAAAGTTTCGTCATGAAATGCACGCGCGGTATCTGGATCCAAACCTAGGTTAAACTGATCTTCCCAACGGAACTCAAAGCGCGCTTTACTCAACGCATCATCACGCAGTTGCGCCCCCGGATGGCCCTTGGCCAAATCCGCCGCATGGGCAGCAATTTTGTAGGTGATAATCCCGGTTTTCACATCATCCTTATTCGGTAAACCCAAGTGTTCCTTAGGCGTTACGTAACAGAGCATGGCGCAGCCGTACCAAGCAATCATCGCCGCCCCAATGCCTGAGGTGATGTGATCGTAACCTGGGGCAATATCAGTGGTTAATGGACCCAGCGTATAGAAAGGTGCTTCATCACAGCACTCCAGTTGCTTGTCCATATTCTCTTTAATCATATGCATCGGCACGTGACCTGGACCTTCGATAAAGCACTGCACATCATGCTTCCACGCAATTTTGGTCAATTCGCCTAAAGTTTCTAGCTCGGCAAACTGAGCGGCATCGTTGGCATCGGCAATCGAGCCGGGGCGCAGACCATCACCTAACGAGAAACTGACATCGTAAGCCTTCATGATCTCGCAGATGTCTTCAAAATGCGTGTAGAGAAAGTTTTCTTTATGATGCGCTAAACACCACTTGGCCATAATCGAGCCACCACGCGAGACAATCCCCGTCACACGCTTAGCGGTTAACGGCACATAGCGCAGCAACACTCCGGCGTGAATCGTAAAGTAGTCAATGCCTTGCTCAGCCTGCTCAATCAAGGTATCGCGGAACAGCTCCCAAGTCAGATCTTCGGCAACGCCATTCACTTTTTCTAATGCTTGGTAAATGGGAACGGTACCTACGGGTACCGGCGAGTTACGTACAATCCACTCGCGGGTTTCATGGATATTTTTACCCGTGGACAGATCCATAATGGTGTCGGAGCCCCAACGAATACCCCAGGTTAGCTTGGCCACTTCTTCTTCAATGGATGAACCCAGTGCGCTGTTACCAATATTGCCGTTAATCTTGACTAAGAAGTTACGCCCGAGAATCATCGGCTCAAGTTCGGTGTGGTTGATATTGGCGGGGATAATCGCGCGACCGCGGGCAATTTCTGCGCGCACAAACTCTGGGGTGATTTCCTTAGGAATACTCGCGCCAAAGCTTTGCCCAGGATGCTGACCGTCAAGCAAACCGGCTTCGCGCGCTTTTTCTAACTTGAGATTTTCACGAATCGCCACATACTCCATTTCCGGAGTAATGATGCCTTGGAGTGCATAGTGCATTTGTGTGACATTTTTACCAGCTTTAGCGCGACGCGGATTACGAATTGAGGCAAAGCGCATGCTCTTCAACTCAGGATCATCTAAACGCTCTTGACCAAAGCTTGAGCTTAAACCGCTCAATACTTGCGTATCGCCACGCTCTTCAATCCAGCTGCTGCGCACATCCGCTAAGCCTTTACGCACATCAATTTTTACACTTGGGTCACTGTAGGGCCCAGAGGTATCGTAGACAAATACCGGCGCATTTTCTTCGATACCATCATCGGTTTCTGTAGGCGTTAAGCTGATTTCACGCATGGGCACAAGAATGTCAGGACGCGAGCCTTGCACGTAAATTTTGCGCGAATTGGGAAAAGGCTGAATCGACTGCTGATCGACTTGCGCGGTATCACTGAGATGCTGAGAAGGGATTTGAGTCATGTATTGGTTCTCCTAAAAAACACGAAAAAAAGTGTCGGGGAACCAGCGGACATAGGCAGGCCTGCCTTGCGGCAAACTTATCTTGTTTCCTACGCGAGTATTAACTCGATCAGGTTCAACGGGACCCGGATTAACCGATCTCAGCTCTTTAAAGAGCACCCCGACAAGAAGCAATCCGCAGTGTACGCACTGCATAAGATAAACTGCAAGTACACACGAGCAAACACTAATCTGTACAATGCTTTAAACAATGCTCGGGCACGCTTGACCGCCTGCATGATCAGCCGTAGCCTTAATGTGATTTCTCTTTGTAAAACCTAGGATATTGACGATGCGAGTACTGTCGCTTACTTTTGCTATAGCTACAGTTTTGGGATCGATGGCCTACGCAGCGCCTATCGCTCAAAACAAAGTTAACCTGCTTGAGGTCTACCAGCTTGCGGTTGATAATAACGCCGATTTAGCCGCAGCCCACGCTGACTACAAAGCACAAAGTGAGCGTGTCCCGCAAGCACGTGCCGGCTTACTGCCACAGATTGGCGCTGGTGCCAGCAATACCAACAGCCGCAACAAAGTTGATATCACCGAAGGACCTGATCCCAGCAAGAGCTCTATAACCACTTCGCGCAGCGCTTTAGTTTATCAAGCCAGTCTAAGTCAGCCCTTATTCCGCTTAGACCGTTGGTATCAATTGCAAGCCGCACAGTCCAGCAATGAGCAGTCGGCATTAGAGCTATCGGCGATTGAACAAGAACTTATTTTACAAAGCTCTGATGTGTATTTTTCAGTGCTACGCGCACAAGATAACCTGGCCACTAGCGACGCTGAAGAAACCGCATTTAAGCGCCAATTCGACTTAGCCAGTGAGCGCTTTGACGTGGGCCTTTCGGATAAAACCGATGTATTACAAGCACAAGCCGCTTATGATGCTGCTCGCGCCAATCGCTTAGTGGCAGAGCGCATGGTCAGCGATGCTTTTCAAGCAGTCAGCACCCTGACCAATGTGGAACTATCCGCCTTAGAAGGGGTAAAGCATAGCTTGCCAATCCTTGCGCCAACGCCCAACGATGCTACCGCTTGGGTCAATACGGCGATTGAACAAAACCTTGGTTTGCAAGCAATAAACTACGCCGTACAAGCGGCACAAGACAGCGTCAAACAACGCAAGTCTGGCCACGCGCCGACCGTTGACGCCATTGCGCAATACCAAAAAGGTGACAATGACGGCATGGGCTTTATCAACAGCGGCATGCCCGGTATGCCCAGATACAACGATAAGGCTGAGCAAAGCAGTATCGGCATCCAGCTGAATATCCCGCTGTACACCGGTGGCATGACCAGCTCACAAGTGCGTGAAGGTGTTTACCGCCTTGACCAAGCAGAGCAAATGCGCGAAAGCTTACGTCGTAAAACTGTACAAGACACACGCAACTTTTATCGTGCTGTTAACACTGACGTAGAGCAAGTACAGGCTTTAAAGCAAGCAATTATCTCGAGCCAAAGCGCCGTAGAAGCAACACAAATTGGCTACGATGTGGGTACCCGTAATATTGTTGATGTGCTGGATGCGCAGCGCCTTTTGTATGCGGCAGTGCGCAACTACAATAACGCCCGCTATGACTATATTTTGAACAATTTACGCTTACAGCAAACCGCTGGAACCCTGAGCCCAGATAGCCTGCAAGCTCTTTCAGCGTACTTAAATCCCAACTACAACCCAGAGCAGGACTTTTTACCACCGGGCTTAGACAAAGAAATCGAAGCCAACCTGCGTCGCCGTTAAGCAACATAAGACTGACTGCGCACTCTTGCAGTCAGTCTTACAGGTCAGCAACTGCGCTTTACAGACTTAAGCGCATGGATAAGTCCACTGCTTTCACATCTTTAGTTAAAGTGCCCAACGAAATATAATCAACGCCAGTCTCCGCAATTGCGCGGATGGTCTGCTCATTGACGTTACCCGAAGCTTCCAATTGAGCCTGCCCAGCATTGAGCTGCACCGCTGTGCGCATATCTTCTAAGCTCAACTCATCGAGCATAATAATATCTGCACCAGCAGCCAAGGCTTCGCGCAGCTCATCGAGATTCTCCACTTCAACTTCAACCGGTTTGCCCGGAGCAATGCGGTGTGCTGCTGCTACAGTGGCAGCAACCCCACCACAGGCAGCAATATGGTTTTCTTTAATCAGAAAAGCATCGTATAAACCCAAGCGGTGATTATGACAACCACCACAGGTCACTGCATATTTTTGCGCCAGACGTAAGCCAGGCAAAGTTTTGCGCGTATCTAAAAGTTTTACCGCAGTGCCTGCAACCAGGTCGGCAAAATACTGACTGCGCGTGGCTACTGCGGACAAACTTTGCAGAAAGTTCAAGGCCGTCCGCTCGCCCGTCAACAAGGCTCGCGCTCTACCTTCCAGCTCAAACAACACAGCATTGGCTTCAACACGCTGACCATCGGCAACTAGCCAGCGCACAACCACAGTGCTGTCGACCTGACGAAACACTTCATTGACCCAAGCAACACCGCTAATCACTGCTGCCTCACGGGTAATAACGCGAGCGCTGGCAGTTTTATCCGCAGCAATTAATTGCGCGGTAATATCTCCGCTGCCAACATCTTCAGCTAAGGCAATGCGCACATTCGCTTCAATTTCTTCGGTTAACTGCTGCAGTGAAAGGTTCGCCATATTCTGCTCCTCGATAAATGCTGGTCATTATAGTCAGTTGCGAACGCTTTAGCAGTATTAGCCACAATCACCAGAGCAAGCGCTTAAAGCCTGAGTATCTGTGACTCACATCAAACACCCAACAGATACTCCTTGGCTATACTGCATAAGCGCTTATAATCATCTTCAGCTGTTTAGCACTCATATCTAACTCTCAGCGCTCCAAATAGATCTATTTGGACTAGGGTTGTTCTGCCGGGAGACTGCTCGTAATGAAGAACGATGCCAACGTAGTACCTTTTAACCATCAAGATCAGCATCCTTCTGCTGCAGGAAAGTTGCCTGCGGCCCTCTTACGCGTGCGTGATAAAGCAGCAACACTGCTCAAAGACTACCTGCAAGAATTATTTGCCAATGCCGATGACGCATTATTTGAAATGGCCGAGCGCGCAACCAGCAATAACGAGCAAAATGCATTATTTGAAGCAATGCGTGACTTACGCCTCAAGCGCAAACATATTGAGCGTAGTTTTTTACAGCAACTCTTTAGTGCCTTTTCCGAACTCAGCCAGCTCCCATCTACGCAGCCGCCGCAACTTGAAACCCACTCTTTCGAATCTTTATCGCTAGTGCAAGATGATGTACTGGAAGAATCAGTGGCCATTGACAGTATGGTTGCCAAAGTTAAGCGCAGTGATGGTGACGCTCTGCAGCAATTAACTACCCGTTTCAATCATATTTTAAGCAGCAAAACTACAGTTGAAAAAAACCCATTGAACCCACGGGTGCTGTCTGAGTTTTTTATAACCAGCTGTAATAACATCAATTTCTCAATCAACATCAAGCTGATTATCCTCAAACTTTTTGAGAAGCATGTGATCACTGAGCTTGGCGCACTTTACCAAGCCAGTAATCAATTACTCATTGATGCCAATATTTTGCCAGATCTGCCAACAACTGCTGCGACCGCCAAACAACGCCCTACGGTTAGAGCCAGCACTCATCCAGCAAGCGCTGAACCCGTGCTGGATGCTAACGCAACGGTGGCCAACTCTGAGCAATTGCAACTGGCTTTTAGTGAACTGCAAGCCATGTTGTCCGAGCTGCGTGGTAACGTTTTTCCGGCTCGGCAAACACCAGCCGATGCAGTCCCCATTACCAGCAATGACTTAATGCGCCTGCTCACGCACATGCAGCAGCACTTACCCAGTCAGTCGCAACATGATCAAGACTTACGCAAGCAACTCGACCAGCTGCTGCTACGCGCCAGCGCCAACAGCAAAGAAACCCGTATTGTCGGCCAAGTCGACGATGACGTTATCAATCTCGTATCAATGCTATTTGAGTTTATTTTAGATGACCACAATCTACCTGATTCACTCAAAGCATTAATTGCCCGCTTGCAGATTCCACTGCTTAAAGTAGCAGTACTGGATAAAACGTTTTTCAACCGCGGCAATCACCCGGCACGGCGTTTACTCAACGAGATTGCCTCTGCCGCGCTTGGCTGGAGCGATCAAGATGCTGAGCGCCGTGACAGCTTGTATCAAAAGATCGAAAGCATAGTGCAGCGCACGCTGACAGATTTCAGCGATGACCCTAATATTTTCAACGAGTTACTGGCTGACTTTATTGCCTTTACCGGCAAGGAAAGACGCCGTAGCGAGCTGCTGGAGCAACGCACCCGTGATGCGGAAGAAGGCCGCGCGCTGGCTGAAACTGCACGGGTGCATGTGGAGCAAGAACTCAACACGCGTCTTTTGGGTAAAACTTTACCCGAAGTCGTAGTGCAGTTGCTGCAGGACGCTTGGAGTAAAGTACTGTTGCTGACGTACCTAAAAAACGGTCCTGACTCCAGTCAATGGCGTGATAATTTAGCCACCATGGATGATCTTATCTGGAGCATCGAGCCACACGAAGACGTTGCAGCACGCTTAAAACTATTACAACTGGTACCTGCGTTATTGCGCCAGTTGCGCGAAGGCTTTTCCAATGCGGCCATTGATCCATTTATCACCAGTGATTTTTTTAGCCGCTTAGAAGCCCTGCATGTGCAAGCCTTCCAACGTTATAAACAACAAGCTGCAGCTGCTGTTACCGAGCCCGATGCGGTAGCAACAAACAGTTATACTGCTTTGAATGAGCAGCTCGAAGATTTACCGCTGCAGCCGGAACAACCCAGCGTAGCCACAGTGATGGTCGAGGTGCAAGAAGAGATTGTCTTGCAGCAGCCCGAAACCACTGATAGTTCGCCCAGCAAGATTGTCCTCGCAGAAGATGACCCAGCCTTGTTGCAAGTGGACAGTTTGCACACCGGTAGCTGGCTAGAGTTCAGCCAAAATGAGCAAGACAAATTGCGCTGCAAGTTAGCCGCGATTATAAAATCAACCCAGCGTTATATTTTTGTTAACCGCAGTGGGGTTAAGGTACTTGAGAAAACCCGCATGTCTCTCGGCCTAGAGTTTAAAAACAATAACGTTGTGCTACTTGATAACGCCTTACTCTTCGATCGCGCCCTAGAATCTGTCATTGGTAATTTGCGGCGCCTAAAAAACACCTAAGCCCAAGCTATAAATCTTTATAGTCACTCTGCGCTATTGAGCTAGACGGACTTGAATATCAGCACACCACAGGTTTTCAGTCACACGTGGCTGCCAGCGTCCCCGTAGCGGCTGCAAACCTACAAAGATCAGGCGCACATCACCGTTGTGCTGCTCCAGCAACCAGCGTATCGGCTCTGCAGAGCCTTCTGTAGAGCCCAAGATCAACTCTCCTTGCGCCGACTCCCCTAGCGTATCTTGCAACAACAATTGGTAAGCGCCCTCAAGAGTACTGCTCTGAACTTCTGCAGGGGCAGATAAACACACGGCTAAACCATCGGCATAAGCCTGCACCTGAATAACTCGATGCGCATACTGCCTTGGCGGCTCAGTTAAGCGCCCAAGCATCAAGCCCAGCAAAAAACCAAACAGCATAAGACTGGCTAAAAACTTCACCAGTAACTGCCGCCTAGGCAAAGGATCCAAGGTAGAATTGGTCTCTATTTTATAGTCAGGACTACGCATGTTTCACGTCATTCTCTTTGAGCCAGAAATCCCACCAAACACGGGTAATATTATCCGCTTATGTGCCAATGTCGGCTGCAGCTTACATTTAATTGAACCGCTTGGCTTTGTTTTTGATGACAAGCGTTTACGCCGCGCAGGACTCGACTATCAAGAGTTCGCTCAGGTGCAACGCCATGCCAATTTACAAGAGTGTTTAGACGTTTTACAGCAACCGCGCTTATTTGCCTTTAGCACTAAGGGCAAACACAGTTACGCTCAGGTGCAATATCAAGATGGCGATGCCTTTATTTTCGGCCCTGAAACCCGCGGACTGCCTGAAGAAGTGCGCAATAGCATACCGGCAGAGCAACTGGTGCGCTTACCCATGCGCGACGGCTCACGCAGCTTAAACTTATCCAACACCGTTGCCATTGCGGTGTATGAGGCTTGGCGTCAGCTGGGTTTTGCTAAGCAATAAAAAAACACCCCAACACATATAAAAGCTGTCGAGGTGCTGGTTGAGCCTAAGCTGCGCTTTATAAAAGCAAGCTGCGAATTTCTGCTAACAACTCACTGAGCCGGCGAGTAAAGTGCGCTGCGGCAACACCATTGATCACTCGGTGATCATACGACAACGACAGCGGCAACATTAAGCGCGGATCAAAGCTTTGTCCATTCCAGACTGGCTGCATAGTAGCCCGCGACACCCCTAAAATAGCCACCTCTGGGGTGTTTACTATAGGCGTAAAGCCTGTGCCGCCAATATGCCCAAGGCTAGAGATGGTAAAACAGGCACCCTGCATATCCTCTGCGCGGAGTTTTTTCGTGCGGGCTTTCTCTGCTAGCTCAGCAGCCTCGCCGGCTAACTGCAACAAGCTTTTCTGATCCACATCCCGAATCACTGGCACTAATAAGCCGTCTGGGGTATCCACAGCAAAGCCTAAATGCACATATTTTTTGCGAATCAAGGCTTTACCACTTGGTGCCAGCGAGCTGTTAAAGTCTGGCATTTCTTTTAATAAATGCGCACAGGCTTTCAGCAAGAACGGTAATATGGTCAGCTTAACTCCAGCTTTTTCTGCTACGGTTTTTTGGCTGACACGGAATGCTTCCAGCTCAGTAATATCCGCGGCTTCAAACTGAGTTACATGCGGCACGTTGAGCCAGCTACGATGCAAATTCATCGCCCCCACTTGCTGCAAGCGGGTCATTGGCACTTCTTCAATCTCGCCAAAGCGGGTAAAGTCCACCTCTGGCACTGCAGGAATAGCACTGCCAGATTCTGTAGAAGCGCTGCTTTGCTTAGTCAAAACAGACTGCACATAAGCGTGCACATCTTCTTTCATCACCCGTTTGTGCGGGCCTGTAGCAGTTACCAGTCCTAAGTCGACACCAAACTCGCGAGCCAGTTTACGCACCGCTGGACCAGCATGTACGGCACTCTTTTTGCGTTTATCTGCAGGCGGTGCAGTGGTCGGTGCCACCGAAACGGCAGCGCTGGGTTTTGGTATTGGCGCGGCAGCTGGGTCTGGCTCAGGGGCAGCAACTTCTACTGTTGGCTCTTGACCGCTAACAGCCGCAGCTTGCGCTACTTTCACCTTAAAGATTAAATCACCAGTGCCCACTTCGGCGTCCAAGCGCACCAGAACTTCCACCACTTCACCACTGACGGGCGAAGGTATTTCCATACTGGCTTTATCTGACTCTAAAGTAATCAGTGATTGCTCTGCAGTGATTTCATCACCCACTGCCACCAGCACCTCAATCACACGAGCTTTACCTGCCGAACCAATGTCAGGTACATGTATTTCTTCCACCACATTTTCTGCAGCCACTTCAGCCACACTGGGTAGTGGCTCAGTTTTTGCGGTAGGTGTTGTAGGTTCTGGTTCTGGTGCCGCCTCTACCTGCGGCTCCGCATCCGCTGCCGGCTCTGCATCCACTTCAAGCTCTAATAGATCATCGCCTTCTTTCAAGCGATCCCCCAATTTAATGGCTAAGCTTTTGATCACCCCAGCTTTCGGTGCTGGAATTTCCATGCTGGCTTTATCCGACTCCAGAGTCAGCAGGCTCTGTTCTGCCTCAATCCGGTCGCCAACTTTGACCAAAATCTCAATCACCTCACCCTCACCGCTGCCGATGTCGGGTACGCGAATTAATTCACTCATTGTCGCTCTCCTCAGCAGTCCAGTGGGTTAGGTTTATTCGCATCGATACCATACTTATCCATGGCATCGAGCATCACTTGTACATCCATTTGTCCTTGTGCAACCAACCCCTCTAACGCAGCCAGTACCACCCAGTAGCGATCGACTTCAAAGAAATGACGCAGTTTTTTACGCGAGTCACTGCGGCCAAAGCCATCGGTACCCAGCACTTTATATTGCTCTTGCGGCACCCATTGGCGCACTTGATCAGCATAGAGTTTCATATAGTCAGTGGAAGCAACCACCGGCCCACGTCGGCCCTCAAGGCACTTTTCAATATGTGATAAGCGTACGTCTTCACGGGGATGCAAACGGTTCCAGCGTTCTGCATCTAAGCAGTCACGGCGCAACTCATTAAAGCTGGTAACACTCCAAATATCAGCACCAACCCCGTACTCATCGCGAAGCATTTTCGCCGCTTCACGCACTTCCAACAAGATAGTACCGCTACCCAGCAGTTGCACATGCAAATCACTGCTGCGCTTATCTTCTTCGAGCAAATACATGCCGCGAATAATGTCCTCTTCAATCCCGTCACGCTCAGGCATCGCGGGCTGCTGGTAAGACTCGTTCATCATCGTGATGTAGTAGTAGCGGTCTTTTTGCAGCTCTAGCATTTGATAAATGCCTTCACGAATAATCACCGCCATTTCATAGCCGTAAGCGGGGTCATAGGCGTGGCAGTTTGGAATAGTGCCGGCCAGAATATGGCTGTGGCCATCTTGGTGCTGTAAACCTTCACCATTAAGGGTAGTGCGCCCGGCAGTCCCGCCCATCAAGAAACCGCGGGCATGAATATCACCCGCTGCCCATGCCAAGTCACCAATGCGCTGGAAACCAAACATCGAGTAAAACGCATAGAACGGCAACATCGGTTGATTATGATTACTGTAGGCTGTAGCTGCGGCGATCCAAGCTGACATGGCGCCAGCCTCGGTAATGCCTTCTTCGAGAATCTGGCCTTTTTTCTCTTCTTTGTAATACATCACTTGGCCGTGATCCACCGGCTGATAGAGCTGGCCCACAGCAGAGTAAATACCCAGCTGACGGAACATGCCCTCCATACCGAAGGTACGCGCCTCATCTGGCACAATAGGTACGATACGGCTACCTAGATCCTTATCTTTTAACAGCTGCGCAAGAATTCGTACAAACACCATGGTGGTGGAGACTTCACGCTCACCGGTGCCATCCAAAATAGTTTTTAAGGTTTCCAGCGCTGGCGTTGGAATGCTCATGCTCTTCATCCGTCGCTGCGGCACAAAACCACCGAGCTCTGCACGCCGCTCTTTGAGATAACGGATTTCTGGACTGTTTTCTGCAGGACGATAAAACGGCAAACTCTCAATATTTTCATCCGCTACCGGTATATCAAAGCGGTCACGGAAGCCTTTGAGACTTTCTAAATCAACTTTCTTAATATTGTGGGCAATATTTTGTGCCTCACCGGTACCTGTACCATAACCCTTAATGGTTTTCGCCAAGATCACCGTCGGCTGACCTTCATGATTTACCGCAGCATGGTAAGCGGCATACACCTTAAAGGGATCATGGCCACCGCGGTTCAGCTTCCAGATTTCATCATCAGTTAGGTCATCCACCATTGCTGCTAAGCGTGGATCAGCACCAAAGAAGTCCTTGCGTACAAAGGCACCATCGTTGGCTTTATAGTTTTGATAGTCGCCGTCTAACGCTTCATCCATACGGCGCTGCATCACTCCTTCAGTATCTTTAGCGAACAGCGGATCCCACAAGCGGCCCCACAATACTTTAATAACGTTCCAGTCAGCCCCGCGGAAGTTACCTTCCAACTCCTGAATGATTTTGCCATTACCACG
Source organism: Denitrificimonas caeni (assembly GCF_027498055.1). GTDB lineage: Bacteria > Pseudomonadota > Gammaproteobacteria > Pseudomonadales > Pseudomonadaceae > Denitrificimonas. Next base: position 809,075 of record NZ_CP114976.1, on the reverse strand, counting down.
CACCGGGCCATCTAAACGCTGCAGGTTGCAGTTGATCACAAAAATCAGGTTGTCGAGCTTTTCACGGCCTGCCAGAGAAATCGCACCCAAGGATTCTGGCTCATCGGTTTCACCGTCACCTAAGAAACACCAAACCTTCTGTTTGCCAGGCTGAATAAAACCACGGTGCTCAAGGTACTTCATAAAGCGCGCTTGATAAATGGCTTGGATCGGGCCTAAACCCATGGAGACTGTTGGGAACTGCCAGTAGTCAGGCATCAACCATGGGTGTGGGTACGACGATAAACCTTCGCCATCGGTTTCACGGCGAAAGTTATCCAGCTGCTCTGCCGTCAAACGCCCCTCTAAAAAAGAGCGGGCATAAATACCGGGGGAAGCATGCCCCTGAAAATAAATTAAATCACCACCGTGCTCTTCGGTTGGCGCTTTAAAGAAATAGTTAAAACCAATGTCATATAAAGTGGCGCTGGAGGCAAAGGTGGCAATGTGGCCACCTAAGTCTGGGTCTGATTGGTTAGCGCGCATCACCATAGCCAGGGCATTCCAGCGCACTAACGAGCGAATTCGCCGCTCCATAAATAAGTCACCGGGCATACGTGCCTCATGAGTGACTGGAATGGTGTTGCGATACGGCGTCGTAATTGCGTGGGGTAAGCGGGTCCCATCACGACTGGCCATCTCACCTAAGCGCGATAAAATATAGTGCACACGCTCTTCACCTTCGTGGGCGTGGACCGACTCCAAAGCATCCAGCCATTCTTGTGTTTCTACCGGATCTAAATCTTGCATGTTTCGCTCCCAAAATGAGGGTCTATTTATGATGGACCTATACGTGCTTTATGTCTTGTGAACAATCAGCCCATGGCACAGCAAAGTCATATTTTCTTTCATCATGTAGTTTTACTACAAAATGACGCATGAGTCAGCATCTATTCGCTAGTTCTTTTGGGTAAGTTTTTTCTTCACCGCCATGCTGACTCAATTTCAGGTATCTTTATGAAAACTTTTGCTGCAAACCATTTCAGGATTACCCATGACTCCTCTGCTACTGGATTCAATCCCATCAGACTTACTGTTCTTACAACAAAAAGCTCAGCGCGAATGGGCGCATGCCCTCGAAGAGCAGCAAATAGCCAATCCTTTATGGCCTGAAAGCCGCTACCAAGCCTTTATTCGAGTCTGCACCCTCAGCGACTTTGTGCTCAGCCAAGCCATTCGTGATCCGCAAATGCTGATTGACTTAGTGCGTTCAGGGCAACTGGATCGCACCTTAGTGCCCGGTGAGATTCGTCACCAACTGCATGAGCGTTTAACTGACTGCAACGATGAAGCCAGCTTGCTGCTGCACTTACGTCAACATCGCAACTACCAACAAGTGCGTATTATTTGGCGTGACTTGCTGCGCCAAGCTGAGCTGAGCGAAACCTGTCGCGACTTATCAGCCATGGCCGACGCCTGTACCGACCTTGCCTATCATTGGCTCTATAAACAACATTGTCAGTTGTTTGGCACCCCAATTGGTCGTTATAGCAAGCAACCACAACAACTGGTGGTGCTGGGCATGGGCAAACTCGGAGCCTATGAGCTCAACCTCTCTTCCGATGTGGACTTGATCTTTACTTACCCGGAAGGAGGCGAAACTGAAGGCGCAAAACGCAGCCTCGACAATCAAGAGTTTTTCACCCGTCTCGGGCAAAAACTGATTAAAGCCTTAGACACCATCACCGCAGATGGCTTTGCCTTCCGCGTGGATATGCGCCTGCGCCCTTACGGCTCCAGCGGCCCTTTGGTCTACAGTTTTACCGCCATTGAGCAGTACTATCAAAACCAAGGCCGTGACTGGGAACGCTACGCCATGATTAAGGCCCGGGTGGTGGCCGGCGACCAAAATGCAGGGTCACGTTTACTGCGAATTTTACGACCTTTCGTTTATCGGCGTTACTTGGATTTCTCCGCCATTGAAGCGCTGCGCTCGATGAAGCAGCTGATTCAACAAGAAGTTCGCCGCAAAGATATGGACGACAATATTAAACTCGGCTCTGGCGGTATTCGTGAAGTGGAGTTTATTGCCCAAGCCTTTCAGCTGATCCATGGTGGACGTGATTTAAGCCTGCAGCAACGCCCTCTACTGAATATTTTAGATACCCTCGCCGCGCAGGGTTATATGCCCTCGGCGGATGTCACTGAGTTAAAAGATGCGTACCGCTTTTTACGTTACACCGAGCATGCATTACAAGCTGTTGCTGACTTACAAACCCAAAGCTTGCCCGATACGGCACTGGAGCAAGCACGCCTGGCTTTTATCATGGGCTTTAGCGACTGGACGACTTTTATTGGCCAATTAATGTATTGGCGCAAGCGCATCGAATACCACTTCCGTGCGGTGATCGCCGACCCTGACGCGGATGATGAAGAGTGCATTGGTGGTGAGTGGCTGCCAGTTTGGGAAGACAGCATTGCTGTAGAAAGTATTTACCAGCAGTTTAGCGACGCTGGCTATCAAGACAGTCATGCCGCTTGGCAGCGTATTGTACAATTGCGCGAAAGCGCACAGCTGCGGGCTATGCAGCGTATTGGCCGGGAACGTTTAGATACATTTATGCCACGCTTTTTAGCGCAAACTGTTGAGCACGACAACCCCGACCTCGTCCTCGAACGGGTCTTACCCTTAGTTGAAGCTGTGGCCCGTCGCTCAGCCTATTTAGTGCTGCTCACAGAGAACCCTGGTGCATTACTGCGGGTCATTAGCTTATGCGCTGCCAGCCCGTGGATTGCCGAGCAACTCTCACGCTTCCCTGCACTCTTAGACGAGCTACTTAACGAAGGACGACTGTACCGACCACCTTTAGCCCCAGAGTTAACTGCAGAGTTACGCGAACATTTACTGCGCATCCCCGAAGAAGACGTAGAGCAGCAAATGAACGCCCTACGCCACTTTAAACTAGCCCACCGCCTGCGGGTTGCCGCCTCAGAAATTGCCGGCACCTTGCCACTGATGAAAGTCAGTGATTACCTGACTTGGTTGGCCGAAGCGATTCTTGAACAAGTGTTGCACTTGGTTTGGAATGAAATGGTACGCAAGCACGGCCTGCCAAAACGCCTCGATGGCAGTCCCAGTGAACTCGATTTTGTCGTGGTGGGTTATGGCAAACTAGGTGGCATTGAATTAGGCCACGGCTCGGATCTTGACTTGGTGTTTATTTACGACTGCGATCCTTTAGCGGAAACCGACGGCCAACGCCCTATCGATGGTGCCCAGTTTTATACCCGCATGGGCCAACGCATTATTTTTATGCTGACCACCCGCACCACTGCTGGCGGCCTTTATGATGTAGATATGCGCTTGCGCCCCAGTGGTGACTCCGGTCTATTGGCCAGTTCGCTTAGCGCTTTTGCCCGCTACCAAGCAGAGCAAGCTTGGACTTGGGAGCACCAAGCGTTAATCCGCGCCCGTGTTTTAGTTGGCAGTGCGACACTGACCGAGCAATTCAACCAAGTTCGCCTAAAAATTTTAGGCCGTCAGCGTGATTTATCTGTTCTGCGCGATGAAGTCAGCGAAATGCGCGAAAAAATGCGGCATAATCATGGGACTCAGATCACCCAAGGTGGTTTAGGCCAAAATGCATTCAGTGCTGATGTCCCATTTGATCTCAAGCAGGACGCTGGTGGTATTGTTGACATCGAATTTATGGTGCAATATGCCGTCTTAGCTTGGTCATGGCAATATCCACAACTGGTAACCTATACCGATAACATCCGTATTCTTGACGGTCTCGGCGCAGAAAACCTGTTCAGCGCGAACCATGTTCGCACCCTGCAGGAGGCTTACAAAGCCTATCGTGCTGCAGCCCACCGTCTGGCCCTGCAAAAGCAGCAAGGCGTGGTTGAAGGCAATCTATTTATAGACGAACGTCATGCAGTGATGGGCGTTTGGCAAGAGCTGGGCTTGAGTTATTTGTAATCAGACTTTTAATATTATTTTCAGGAGCACGTAACAATGTCGATGGCTGATCGTGATGGTGTTATTTGGTATGATGGCGAGATGGTTGAATGGCGTAACGCAACCACTCACGTTCTGACTCACTCATTACACTACGGCATGGGCGTCTTTGAAGGTGTTCGCGCCTACAAAACCCCAAAAGGTACCGCAATTTTTCGCTTAGAAGCACACACTGATCGTCTGTTTGAATCAGCCCACATCATGGGTATGAAAATTCCTTTTACTAAGGAAGAAGTAAACCAAGCAGTGATTGCTGCAGTGCGTGACAACAATCTGGACAGCGCCTATATCCGTCCGCTGGCATTTTACGGCTCCGAAGGCATGGGCATCCGTGCTGACAACCTAAAAGTGCACCTGATTGTGGCCGCTTGGCATTGGGGCGCCTACATGGGTGATGAAGCCCTGCAAGCAGGTATCAAAGTCCGTACCAGCTCCTTTACCCGCCACCATGTCAACATCACCATGACCCGGGCCAAATCCAGCGGTGCTTATGTCAACTCCATGCTCGCCCTGCAAGAAGCAGTATCTGGCGGCGCTGATGAAGCACTGCTACTGGACCCAGAAGGCTATGTGGCTGAAGGCTCTGGCGAAAATATTTTCATCATTAAAAATGGCGTAATTTACACTCCAGAAGTGACCGCCTGCTTAAACGGTATTACCCGCAATACAATTTTAACCCTGGCCAAAGAGCGCGGTATTGAAATTGTTGAGAAGCGTATTACCCGTGATGAAGTGTACATTGCTGATGAAGCGTTCTTTACCGGTACTGCGGCGGAAGTAACGCCAATTCGCGAGGTGGATAACCGTCAAATTGGTATTGGACGTCGTGGCCCAATCACTGAAGTGCTGCAAAAAGCCTACTTTGATTTAGTTACTGGGGAAACCGATGCCTATCCAGAGTGGCGCACCATCGTCAGCTAAGTTTGAGTGACAACGAAAAAGCCCGCTGAAATTTTGCGGGCTTTTTTGTGCGTATTGGTTGGCTAGACTATGGCTTTAAACTTTTCTTAGCGTACACATCATAACGACTGGACTTACCATCCAGACTATAAGTCGGTGCAGGCCCGTCAATGCTTGGCGCTTTACGCGGTCGCTTAACCACCACCCGATGGGTCGCTAAAGCCAACGCGGCAGCCAGTAACTGTGGAGCGTCATCATCTGCCCCAACCAATGGCTTAAACAGGCGCATTTCTTTTTTTACTAAGGCACTTTTATCACGACTGGGGAACATCGGATCAAGGTGAATCACTTGCGGCGCTTGCGCTGTCCAAGCCGACATCAACTCAATGGCATTGCCAAGCAATAAGGGCATGCGCTGCACGATGCCAGCTACGTCCACATCCAGTAAGGCGCGGCGCAAACCATCCGCAAGTAATGCCGCAACAATGGGATTGCGCTCAATCATCTGCACCTGACAACCCAAGCAGGCTAAAACAAAGGCATCACGGCCCAAACCAGCAGTGGCGTCTAAGATTGTTGGGCGCACACCGGCTTGCACACCCACTGCCTTGGCAATCATTTGCCCGCTGCCGCCCCCAAACTGGCGACGATGAGCTAATGCACCTGCAATAAAGTCCACTCGAATCGGCCCCGGCGCAGCACGTCCCAGCTCCTGCAATTGCAAGCCGTCAACACTGACCTGCAAAGCAAACTCAGCTTCGCCTGCTAGCGGCAAGCCAAGCTCAGTAGCCCACTGTGTGGCTGAAGCCTGATCTGCGGCGGTCATCGCATCGACACGAATAAGTACAGGAGTGGTTAAAGTTAAATCAGACATTTACGCGTACAAATCAAGTCCAAGCACTGTGCTGGCTTCTTCTGCTTGATTATTGAAGCCTGCGGTAGTGCTATAACTGGCCAGAGCTTTGCTGGCCTGATAATCCTGTGCTGGATTATTTAGCGCTTGACGAGCTTCATACTGTTGCAGCTGCATAGATGCTGCTGGGCGCTGCACGGCTTGATAGGTCTCCAGCGGTGCAGCACTGGCAAGGTTATTGGGCTGCTGTTGACGGTTCTGGCTTTCTGCTTGGCGTACAGCCGCATCCATCTGCGCACTGGCATCAGGGCGCGTGGTTCGATTGGGCACATAAGCGGGTGAAAAACCGTCAATACGCATTGCAGTAAAATCCTATAGGCAGGTCAATACTGTAACCATACTCAGGCTACAGTTCAATCTGGTTAAGATTGCTTAGGGGTGGCTACTTGATCACGCAGATAAATCGGCTGCGCTGCCTGCGCCGCAATACTTTCACCGCGCTGCCACATACCTTGAGCTAAGGTTAAAATATCTGCAGCATGGGGTAATAACTGCGCATCTTTAGCGCTGACAGGCACCGCAATACGCTCGGCATAGGCTTGCCAACCAGTGCCTGCAGCAAACCAGTCGCCTTGCGCGTTACGTGGTAGCTGGGCACCTTCAGGCGCCACTACTGCCTCCATACCCTGCAAGCTCACTTCACCATTAACTAAGGTAAAGCAGCCCCAGTACACCTCGTCCATCCGCGCATCAATGGCCACAGCAACCTGACTCACCCCATGCTCTCGGCAAGCACGCTGGGCTATTGCTGCTAAATTTGAAACTGGCAACACCGGCAGTTCCAGTGCAAAAGCCAAGCCTTGCACGACACCCACAGCAATGCGTAAGCCAGTAAAGGCTCCCGGTCCACGGCCAAAAGCAATAGCCTCAATTGCGGTTTTAGCAATACCTGCCTCGGCTAAAACCTCACTGATCATTGGCAAAATAGATTGAGCATGCAGTCGGGGAATGACCGCGTAACGGCTGAACACCTGACCATTGTGTAATAACGCAACAGAGCAAGCTTCAGTGGCCGTATCCAGCGCCAGCAAAGTAGTCATGGTTAATCATCAAGTAATTAAAAAAGAAATTGTAGCAGGCCCACTGCAAGCAAGGGCAGTAAGCAATGAAAAAGAGTAAAGAATGCATTCACTATGACATCGAAAGGTCACTGCAACAGTGAATGCATTCCCGTAACTCTGTGCTTAAGCGAGCGCCGCCATAACTTTAGCGGTGATCTGCTCAACCGAACCAACACCTTCAATAGCGCTATATTTAGGTGTGCCATTGCTTGCGGCTAAGTCTTGGTAGAAAGCCACTAGCGGCTTGGTTTGAGAGTGATACACAGACAAACGGTGACGTACAGTTTCTTCTTTATCATCTTCACGTTGGATCAAGTCTTCACCGGTTTCATCGTCTTTGCCGGCAACCTTCGGTGGGTTGTGCTCAATGTGGTAAGTACGGCCTGAAGCTGGGTGCATACGACGACCGGCAATGCGGCCAACGATTTCTTCGTCTTCCACAGCAATTTCAATCACGTGATCAATCTCAACACCGGCATCACGCAAAGCTTCGGCCTGCGGGATAGTGCGCGGGAAGCCATCGAACAAAAAGCCATTGGCGCAGTCATCGGCCAAAATACGCTCTTTAATTAAATCGATGATGATGTCATCTGAAACCAAACCACCGGTTTCCATCACTTCTTTAACTTTCAAGCCCAGCGGGCTTTCAGCTTTCACTGCAGCACGCAACATATCACCGGTAGAAATTTGTGGGATGTTGAATTTTTTCGTAATAAAGCCAGCTTGTGTGCCTTTCCCGGCACCCGGCGCTCCTAATAAAATCATGCGCATTATCATTTTCCTCATATCATCATTACTATTATAAAAAACATCAGCAGCGCCATGAGCCAGCACGCTGCACAATTAAATAGGGTGGCTTTGTTGAGCCCAAAAATTGACCAAGATACACATCAGTCTTTAGTCGCACAAGAAAAATATCCACACAGTGCGCTAAAGCTAAAGCCGTACAGCCAGGCGAACTAGTGCAAAATAGCGCTAACCCGCATGTACAGTTCGCTCTGCGGCCCAATGTCGCAGCGCCGCCAGCTCCTCCGCCATCACCACTGACAGTGGCACTGTGCGCTGCAAGGTTTCCAGCATCAATTCTTGCGCCATCGGCACCTGACGTGCTTGCGCGGCATAGAGCGCCGAAACCACAGCCTGCTCTATTTCTGCTCCAGAAAAGCCCTCGCTAACCAACGCCAGCGCGGCCAAATCATAATCAGCAGTGCTTAACTCGCGTTTTTGCAAATGGATTTTAAAGATATCTTCGCGTACCGCAGCAGCCGGTAAATCAACAAAGAAAATCTCATCAAAGCGACCTTTGCGCATTAATTCAGGTGGCAAACGTTTAATTACGTTAGCCGTTGCCACCACAAAAACAGGTGCTTTACGCTCGGCCATCCACGTGAGCAAAGTACCCAACACACGCTGACTGACACCATTATCTAAGTCGCCAGTGGCTAAGCCTTTTTCGATTTCATCCATCCAAAGCACACAAGGCGACATGCGCTCTGCCATCAATAAGGCTTCACGCAAATTACGTTCAGTTTCGCCAAAGTACTTATTGTACAAACTGGCAAAATCCAACCGCAGCAAAGGCAAGCCCCACAAGCCGGCCACTGCTTTTGCCGCTAAGCTTTTACCGCTGCCCTGCGCGCCTAAGAGCAACATCCCCTTAGGCAAATCTTTGGCAGTACCGGCCATAAAAGCCGCTTGGCGCTCAGACAACCAGTGTTTTAAATTATGCAAACCACCCACATCAGCAAAACGGGCAGTATCTGCTTCATAGCCAAGTACGCCATCTAAATCGAGCAACTGAAACTTAGCTTTATTGAGCTCTGGTAAATCTTCTTGGGTAATGGCACCGTCATCACAGATTAAACTGCGGGCCAGCAGGCGGGCATCCGCATGACTTAAGCCGCGTAAATTTTTCACCACCTGCTGCAAGGTGCGATTATCAGTGCGGACCCGCAAACCGCGATTAGCCGCACTCCAACGCACCGCTTCCTCCCGCACAATCGCCAACAACTCATCTTCACTGGGCAAAGATAAACTAAAGCGCGCAGCATAGCGTTGAACCTCAGCGGGCAGCTTTAAGGCATGGGAAACTAAAATCAAAGTAGGCTTCTGCGGCCCAGTAGCCATGGCAATATCTTTGACTAGGCGGATGAGCAAGGCATCATTGTCTAAAAAAGAATGCAGATCAAAAAACACATACAACCCCGCTTGTGGGTCCGCTTTGACTAGACGTAAAGCCTGCTCTGGAACCGCACTGCCCTCAAGCGGTGTACCGCCAAAAGCCATGCCTTGTAAGCCTTCACTGATGGACCAGACCCGCAGGTTGATACCCCGCTGCACCGCCAACGAAGTTAAGGTTTCTAAGACCCGCAGCTCATCCCAAGACTCAATAACAATTAGCCGCACCCGCGCATCTAATACCAGCTGCAAATCTTTCAGATCATTTTTCAAAGTACGATAACCTATCAAAACCTTTTCAATACTGGCGATTGCTGTAACAGCCAGCTAAACTCGAAGAATGTTACAACAACCAGAGGCCTATGTTATGGATTGTTTGTTTTGCAAAATTGTGGCTGGCGAAATCCCAGCACGTAAGCTCTATGAAGATGAACACGTGGTTGCTTTTCACGACATCGCGCCACAGGCACCGGTGCATTTTCTGGTGATTCCCAAAAAGCACATTGGCATGCTCACTGATTTAACCGCTGAAGATACTTTTTTAGCGGGGCATATTCTGTATACCGCACAGCGTTTAGCCAAAGAGCAAGGTTGTGAGGAAGGTTTCCGTGTGGTGATGAACACCAATGAACTCGGTGGACAAACGGTGTATCACATCCACATGCATGTGCTCGGTCAACGCCAATTAAGCTGGCCACCCGGTTAGTTCCACCGAAGTTGTGCTGCACCTTTATTACGGCTATTCACTAGGAGCCTGCTATGCCCTCTCAACGCCATTACTCACCAGTTGATCGCCTCCTGCTGCAAGCAGATGCAGCGCTGCGCACTTTAGTACCCAACAGTAGCCATGCCAGCCGCCCGTCGCCGGCGCTGGTTGAGCCGCACAGCGCCCTCGATGCAGAGCAAACCCGTCATATTGCTGGTTTAATGCGCATCAATCACACTGGCGAAGTGTGTGCCCAAGCCCTTTATCAAGGCCAAGCCCTCACCGCCAGCTTGCCGCATATCCGCGAGCAAATGGAACATGCAGCTGAAGAAGAAGTGGATCATTTGGTGTGGTGTGAGCAGCGCATTCGTGAGCTAGGTAGCCACACCAGTCTGCTTAACCCATTGTTTTATGGCTTATCTTTTGCAATTGGCGCCAGCGCTGGAGCAATCAGCGATAAAGTAAGTTTAGGCTTTGTGGCGGCGACAGAAGATCAGGTATGCAAGCATTTAGACGATCACTTGCAACAAATTCCTAGCAGTGACCGCAAGTCCCGAGCCATTCTCGAACAAATGCGTATCGACGAAGAAGAGCACGCAACCAGTGCCTTGGATGCCGGCGGTTATCGCTTTCCAGCACCCATTAAGTTTGGCATGAGTCTTATGGCCAAAGTTATGACCAGCAGCACTTATCGGATCTAATCAGCAGTTTTAATCAGCCGCAAAATAAAAAAAGCGCCGACTGTTCAGCGCTTTTTTATCATCTAGCGATCAGGCCTTTAGCGGCTGTTTTGCGGCATATTACGGCCATAAAAAATCTCTAGCATTTCATGCCGCAAGCGCTCTTCCACATCACGGCGCTGCTCATACGAAAGACTGCGCGTGGCATCACCAAATAAGTAATCATCCAGATCAAAGTTTTTCAGCAGCATTTTGGTGTGAAACAGATGCTCCTGATAGACGTTCACATCTGTTAGCTGATAAGCGGCGCGTGTATCTTCTGTTAAATAATTCTGGATCGAGTTAATTTCATGATCAATAAAATGCTTGCGCCCTTCCACATCACGGGTAAAGCCGCGCACCCGATAATCAATAGTGACAATATCTGAATCAAACTGGTGAATCAGATAGTTCAGCGCCTTCAGCGGCGAGATCACTCCGCAAGTTGAGACATCAATGTCCACGCGAAAAGTCGACAGACCATCCACCGGATGGATTTCCGGGTAGGTGTGCACAGTAATATGGCTCTTATCCAAATGCGCCAAAATCGTCTCGGGTAATGGCCCTGGAGATTCTTCGATTTGGCTGGCAGTGGGCTCCACCGGTTCTTCAGAAATCAGAATAGTGACACTAGCACCCTGTGGCTCATAGTCTTGCCGGGCAATATTTAAAATATTGGCACCAATGATATCGACAACATCGGTCAGTATTTGGGTGAGACGCTCAGCATCGTACTCTTCATTGATGTAACCAACATAGGCTTTTTGGTCATCGGTGGTACGCGCATAACTGATGTCATAAATATTGAAGCTCAACGTCTTGGTGAGATTGTTGAACCCGTGTAGTTTAAGTTTACTGGTCAACGTTCGCCTCTCTTCACTGGTGCGGCGCCGCCGCGTGATCATTCGCCTTACAACTGTACTTACTCAAGCAGTAAGGCGGCTGCGTCAGGTATTGCCCCAGCTCTGCGCTAGGCGTTTGACTTATCCTGACACGCTGCTTGGCATGCAACAGCGCAGCGCGCCATTATGCAGAGCAAGGCTTGTAGATGCCAGTTTTAAAGCACAATAGATCCAGACATCACTTAAGCAGTTTCGGCAAGCTCGATGATCTCAAAGCTATGGGTAATCTCAACCCCAGCACGCCCCAACATGATCGAGGCTGAGCAGTACTTTTCGGCCGACAAATCCACTGCCCGCTTAACGACATTTTCTTTTAAATTTGTGCCTGTAACAATAAAGTGCAAAGCGATTTTGGTAAACACTTTGGGCTCAACATCGGCACGTGTTGCATCAATGTGCACTTCACAATTTTGCACTGCTTGGCGTGATTTTTTTAAAATACTGACCACATCAAAATTGCTGCAGCCACCTAAGCCCATCAGTAGCATTTCCATTGGCCGCACACCCATATTGCGCCCACCACTGTCTTCCGGGCCATCCATAACCAGTGCATGACCACTGCCTGACTCAGCTAAAAACATCGCCTGCTCAACCCACTTCACCCGCGCCTGCATAATGATTCTCCTGTTATGCCCTGTAAAAGCAGCAAGCTTACCACAGCGCTCACTGCCACTGGCTCTGAGATAAAGGCTTTAAAAACCTTGAAAAACGTGACCTTTTTCACAATCCTGGAAAAACCTTGCCTTAAGTAGGCTTATCTTTATGATTAGTACGGCACACTTGTAGGAATAACAAAAACGACAATAATAATAAAAACAAAAGTACTTGCCTCGCTTTATTAAGGCTTGATTCACTCTTGGGGTACCGCACACATGGTTGCCATTACACTGACACCAAAAATTAAGAACATTGATAAAATACTTGAACACTGCCACAAACGTCGTTTTGCTAGCAAAAGCACTATTATTTATGCAGGGGATAGCTGCGAGTCATTATTTTTCATTTTGCAGGGCTCTGTCACCATTTTAATTGAAGATGATGATGGTAAAGAAATGATTATTGCTTACCTTAATCCGGGGGATTTTTTTGGTGAGCTTGGCTTGTTTAATAGCAGCAGCAAAGATGAACAAGAACGCAGCGCTTGGGTGCGCACTAAAACTGAATGTGAAGTTGCTGAAATCAGTTATGCCAAATTTCGCGAACTCACCGAGCAAGATCCGACAATGCTGTATGCCTTGGGCAACCAAATGGCTGATCGCTTGCGCAACACCACCCGTAAAGTGGGCGACCTAGCCTTTTTGGATGTGACTGGCCGTGTCGCTGGAGCACTATTAGAACTGTGCAAACAGCCCGATGCCATGACCCACCCAGATGGCATGCAGATTAAAATTACCCGCCAAGAAATCGGCCGCATTGTTGGCTGCTCGCGGGAAATGGTCGGGCGCGTGTTGAAAAACCTTGAAGAGCAAGGATTGGTCGACGTTAAGGGTAAAACCATGGTGGTGTTCGGTACGCGTTAGCGCCTAGCAGCAATTTCAGCTAAGGCCTGTGTAGTCATACTCAGGCCTTTTTTATGCCTAACGGTGCACCGGACGTTTTTGCAACTTGCGCTGCAAGGTGCGCCGGTGCATGCCTAACGCCCGCGCCGTAGCCGATATATTACCGTCATGTTCAGCTAAAATACGCTGAATATGCTCCCATTGCACACGATCAACTGACATCGGGTTTTCAGGGATCAGGGTGGCCAAATCTGCATGATCAGACAACAACGCAGCCAATACATCGTCAGCGTCGGCTGGCTTGCACAAGTAATTGGCAGCACCGCGCTTAATCGCTTCAACAGCAGTGGTGATACTCGAATAGCCGGTTAAGATCAGCACTTTCATCTGCGCATCCAACTCCAGCAGTTTAGGTAAGAGCACTAAACCCGAGTCGCCTTCCATTTTTAGATCCAACACTGCTAAATCCGGCATATCGACTTTGGCTAATGCTAAGCCCTCATCTGCCGAACTGGCTATGGATACTCGCAAACCTCGGCGTGACATTGCGCGTGCCATAACCCGGGTAAAGGTTTCATCATCATCTACTAATAATAAATGCGGCTGTTCTTCACCTTCAAATAGGTTTTCCTCAGTCACTTGCAACTCCTCACTTAAAGCATTGTATGCATCCGCGGCAAACGTAACTCAGTCAACGTTCCCCCGCCCTCTTGGTTATACAACTTTACCGTCCCCCCTGCACGGGTAACGCTAATCTGACTTAAAAATAGCCCCAAACCAAAACCTTTGCCCTTGGTGGTAAAAAAAGGTTTGCCCAATTGTTCAGCTATGGCCAAAGGAACGCCTGCGCCATAGTCACGAATAGTAATCAGCACCCACAGCTGATCCCAACTTAAGCGTATCAGCAGATTATCTGGACAGGCGTCTGCAGCATTGTTGAGTAGATTTAATAGCGCCTGGGTTAAATCCACCGGCGCCATCAAGGTTGGCGCCACACCCTCGCCAAGCAATTGATAGCGGTAGGTGGTCTCTGGGCGCATTAAATGCCAACGTTGCAAGGCTGCTTCTAGCCAGCTGGTCACACTTTGCTCAGCAATGGTTTGGCGGCGATCAGCTTCAGCGGCGCGCACCAAATGCTGCAAAGTTCCTTTACACATCTTTACCTGCTCTTGCAGTAAAACTAAATCCTCTTGTAGCTCAACCTCCGCGCGATGCTCATGGCGCAACTCCGTTAACAACACACTCATGGTCGCTAAAGGTGTGCTCAACTCATGGGCAGCACCAGCAGCCTGAGTCGCTACAGCCAGCAATTGCTGATCGCGCATGCTGTCTTCGCGGCGCGCGGCGCGCAGCTGATCTTGCTCACGCACCGCTTGCGACATTTTCGCCACAAAAAAAGTAATAAAGGCCGCCGATAAAGCAAAGTTGAGCCACATACCAAACAGATGCAGGGTAATCAGTAGCTCACCCACTTGCTCTCCTTGCAAATGTAAGGGGCGATACCAAATCAGCAAAGCAGTATAACCACTCAAAGCTAAACCGCTGAGCACTACGGAATAAAGCCAAGGCAAGGTTGCTGCAGCAATAGTCAAGGGCACTAAGTAATAAGCCACAAAGGGGTTAGTAGAGCCACCCACGTAGTACAGCAGACCACTGTGAATAAACAAGTCCATCGCCAAGTGTGCAGCAAACTCAAACTCAGTGACCGGCCAGCTGGCACGCAAGCGTAAGCCAGTCAAAATACACATGCTCAAAGATAGCCCCAAGAGCACCAGTAGCGGCAGCCAGGCCAAAACCACCAGACCGCTCATATAGGCAAAACCGAGCGTACCTGCCTGCGCCGCAAGAACTAAAAGACGTATCCAGGTCAAGCGCCATAAGTTCTGCCGGCTGGCAGATAACAGCTGTGTGGGTGCTTGCATAATTTCTCCTTAACAGCCCTAGAGTATAACCGCCCAACGGTTAAACGCTGCAAACTGCGACCCATAGTCACAGAAAACACCGGCAGGGAACCACCAACTGACTATACTGTCAGTATCTGCAGTAGCTAAGATTTCCACGGAGTGATTATGATCAAGCGATTACGCGCCACACCTTTTGCCCTATTTTTGGCCATGCTCAGCGCCAGTCCTGCGCTATTAGCCAACGAGCAACCCTATAATCAAGTGTCTTTGCGCGCCGAAGCCCAACAGGAAGTCGCGCACGATCAAATGCAAGTCATCCTCTACACCGAGGCTCAGGATACTGACCCTGCCCGCCTCGCTGAAACAGTAACCCAAGCGTTAAATCAGGCGGTTGCAAAGGCCCGCCAGCAAGCGCACGTTAATGTAAAACTGGGCAACCGCAGCAGCTACCCTGTGCATGACAGTAAAGGCCAAAAAATCACGGCTTGGCGCGAACGTGCAGAACTACGCTTAGAAAGCACGGACTTCTCCGAGCTATCAGCACTCACTGGCGAACTGTTAAAAACATTAAAAATGGCCAACATGCAATTTAGCATTGCCCCCAAAACACGAATCAGCAGCGAAGACCAACTGCTCCAAGAAGCCATTAGTGCATTCCAAAACCGCGCTCAACTAATCACTACAGCCTTAGGCGGCAGCAGCTATAAAATAGTGAGTTTAAACTTAAACAGTAATGGTTTTTCACGCCCACCAATGTATGCGCGCTCAGCTAAAATGCTCTCGGCATCAATGTCTGACGAAGCAGCTGTGATACCTGAAATAGAAGCCGGTAGCAGTCAAGTGAGCATCATTGCTGATGGCGTTATTGAAGTTTCTCGCCCTTAAAATAATTTAGGCAGCACTGGGCACACTCCTAGCGCTGTCTAGACCGAGACCACTCAAAAATGAGAGCTGCTCTAGACGTACAACTAAAAACTTTAATAAGAATAATTCGCACTACTGTTTACATTCCAAATGAGAATCGTTAGCATGCTCGACATTCTTATCTGGAGTCTGTTATGCGCATCCCATTCACGTATTCACTTCTAGCCTGCTCGGTACTCGCCAGCAGCACTGCTTTTGCCAACCCTACCCCTGCCCAATTGGATCCAACGGTAGTCACTGCCTCTGGTTTTGAACAAAAAATCACTGATGCGCCAGCCAGTATTTCTGTGGTGAGCAACGCTGATCTGCAGAAAAAACGCTACAGCAACCTTGCCCAAGCTTTAGAAGATGTGGAAGGTATTGATATCAAACAAGGCACTGGTAAAACCGGTGGCTTAAATATCAGCATTCGTGGGATGCCCAGTGACTACACGCTCATTCTGATTGATGGCCGCCGACAAAATCCTGCGGGTAATGTAACGCCGAACGGCTTTAATGAAACCTCAACCAGCTTTATGCCACCCATGTCGGCCATTGAGCGCATTGAAGTGATCCGCGGCCCCATGTCGACGCTGTATGGCTCTGACGCCATGGGTGGGGTGATCAACATCATCACCAAAAAAGTTGCCAGCGAGTGGTCCGGTAGTATCAGCGCTGATTATACCTACCAAGAAGAGCGTGACTTTGGTGACACCGGCGGCACCAGCTTTTATGCCAGCGGCCCGCTTGTGGATGGCTTGCTGGGCATGAACGTGCGCGGTAGTTTTTTTGATCGGCAAAAATCCGACCTTACCTATGGCAGCGGGATTAATGTCAGCAAGCGTGGCCCTTCTCCAGTTGACGGGCAAAACTTCAACTTGGGTACGCGACTCAACTTCACCCCCAATGATGACCATGATTTTGCCATCGACTTTGAAAAAGGCCGGCAACGCTACAATAATGATGAGTGCCAGCTCGGTACCTTAGACGGTAAAAAAGGTGATGATGCAGCAGATGGTTGTGATGTCGCTGATCCAACCAAAGCCAATGGTTATAGCGATGAGCAGAAGTTTGAACGTAACCAATATGCCTTTACCCATACCGGCCGTTTTGCCTTAGGTACTTTAGACAGTGCTATTACTTACAATATGACCGAAACTTTGGGGCGTACCAATCCTGGCACTATGGGTAAACTTACGAACCAAAATATTCCCGGGGTAATCGCTGGTGACAAGCGCAAATTAAAATCTAAAGACCTGATTGTTGACACTAAGTTTGTTGCCCCTATTACTGAAAACAATATAACCACCATTGGTGGCCAGTACACCGACTCCAAACTCGAAGACGGCATTGCTACAGACAGATTCCAACAAGAGTCAGCGGCAGTTTTTGCTGAAAACGAATGGCATATGACTGAAGACCTTGCTCTAACTTTAGGCGGCCGTTATGACCGTCACCAAGCATTCGGTGGCAACTTTAGCCCCCGTGCTTATTTAGTCTGGAACACTACCGACAACTGGACTTTAAAAGGGGGCGTGAGTAAAGGCTATAAAACACCTAATCTAAATGACTTACATAATGGCGTAAATGGTGTAACCCGCCAAGGCAAGACAATTACGATAGGCAACCCAAACTTAAAACCAGAAAAAAGCACCAGCACTGAACTGGCCGCTTACTATGATAACTTGGCCAACTTTAATGCCAACGTCACTCTCTTCCACAATAAATTTAAAGACAAGATCTCTAATGGCGACCCTATTATCAGTCCTCTTTGTGCAACCAATAGTAACAGTGAGTGCTCACAGAAGATTAACGTCGATGATGCTGTCACCCAAGGTGTGGAGATGGCTGCCCAATGGTACTTCACCGATGACTGGAGCATTAAAGGTAACTACACCTATACCGACAGTGAACAAAAAAGCGGGGATAACAAAGGTGCGCAGTTGACCAATACGCCACGTCACTTAGCCAACACCAGTTTAAACTGGGAAGCCAATGACAAGCTTAAACTCTGGTTAAATGCGGAATACCGCGGTGAGCGCTCACGCTTTACCAGCCGCTATGCGAACCTAAGTGAGACAGAACAATCGATTTACAACACCCTTGGCAGCAAAACTAAAGCCTTCACCTTGTTCCATCTGGGTGGTTCTTACCAAGCCACAGATGCGCTGGCTTTGAATGCCACCATTTACAACCTGCTTAATAAAGACTTTGTTAAAGGGAAACCTTACATAACAGAGGACGGTGATCTCGCCTACGGCACCGACTACAGCCACTCAGGGAAATCCACCACAGGTTCGATCGAAGAAGGTCGTCGTCTGTGGATGTCCGCCACCTATCAGTTCTGATAAATCTAGAACGCAAATAAAACCCCCGCTAACACTCAGTGCTAGCGGGGGTTTTAGTTTGATAGGCTTACAAGTAATAGGACCTCAACGGCGGGAAGCCATTAAACTCTACCGAGCTGTAACTGGTGGTGTACGCACCAGTCGACAACCAGTACAAGCGGTCTTCACTGGCCAAGTTCAATGGTAAACCGTATTTGTAGTTCTCGTACATAATATCGGCGCTGTCACAGGTAGGGCCGGCAATCACCACATCTTCCAGCTCGCCCTGCTTTTCTGTCCAAATCGGAAACTTAATCGACTCGTCCAGTGTTTCAATCAAGCCTGAGAACTTACCCACATCGGTAAACACCCAGCGCTCCACCGCGGTGCGCGATTTGCGTGAAACCAGCACCACTTCACTGACCAAAATACCGGCGTTAGCAATCAACGAACGGCCCGGTTCCAGAATAATCTCGGGTAATTCATCACCAAAATCTTCTTTTAAGAAACGGGTGATTTCTTCAGCGTAAGCTTCAAGCGTATTGGTTTTGTTCAAATAGTTGGCCGGAAAACCGCCGCCCATATTGATCATTTGCAAGCGAATGCCATCTTCATTGAGCAAACGTTCAAAAATGATTTTCACTTTACCAATCGCCGCATCCCATGAGCCGATTTCACGCTGCTGTGAACCGACATGGAAAGAGACGCCATAAGGCACTAAGCCAAGCTCTCGCGCCAGCACTAACAAGTCCATGGCCATATCGGTTTGGCAGCCAAACTTACGTGACAGCGGCCAATCAGCCGAGCCTGAACCTTCAGTTAAAATGCGCACATAAACTTTAGAGCCCGGTGCGGCTTTAGCGATATTACGCAAGTCTGCTTCTGAGTCAGTGGCGAACATGCGCACACCTTTTTCATAAAAGTAACGCACATCACGGGCTTTTTTAATGGTGTTACCAAAGCTGATTTGCTCAGGCGTCACACCACACGACAGCACTTTATCGAGCTCATAAATTGAGGCGATATCAAAGCTGGAGCCTTTGTTATTGAGCAGCTCAGTGATTTCAACCGCAGGGTTGGCTTTGACTGCATAGTAAATTTTTGCAAAGGGGAAGTTATCAGCAATTTCATCGTAGGCACGCGCAATGGTTGCGGTATCAATAACGACAAATGGTGTTTCATGCTGATCAGCAAACGCCTTCATTTTGTTAAATGTAGCGGGTGCGAAATAATCTTCCACATTAATGGACATAAGCGAGACTCCTTCGTGGGTCGTGGCAAAATCAAGAAAATAAGGGATTACATCCGAACGCTGAATCCGTTTCCCCACTTTGGTTCGCCTACTTCCCAAGGCACGTCGCCGAGGATTTATAGCACTAAGCTATCAACCTCTCGTCGTCAGTACTTGAGCCGCATGGATCGTTTCAGCATGAGCGTTCTAGGCGCGCACTTTAGGGCTATGCCTCAGCGATAGCAACCTTAAAGAAAGTATTTTAAGATTGATTCGCTATAAGTATTTTAAATATTTATTTAATCAGCAATAAAAAATCAAAAAAAGAACTGACGACCCAGCCTACTCAGTTTTGTATGCCCACGCAGACACGCCACTTTAAGCGGCTAAAGTCGTTACAAAATCACCAAACTCAGAGAACGCTAAGCCCATCACACTCTGCTTATTTACTTATGTATTCATTTGAATACAATGACGCCAACCATCGCTAAATAACTCTGGAGAGTCATGTGAGTGGCAAGACCATCCCTTTTAGTGCCCGCATTAGTGTTGAAGATGCCGAGTTTATTAGCACGCTAGAGTTTGACGGTGCGCGCACACCCTCTGAGAAACTACGAGGACTGCTTGCAGAAACCCGACGCCAACAAGGTAGCTGTGAGGACTATGCGCAAAATCTCAGTCAAGCCCAAGAGCTGTTTGGCAAAATGAAGCATCAACTGCTGGTACGCCAGCAATCCCTGAACTACCTGCCTGATGCAACTTTACGTGTGCTTGATACGTTGCCTGACCTGTTTGCTAGCCTGCAAACCTTAACGGCACGCAGCGCCAACTTAAGTACACAAGAACTGCAAGCAGCCGATGCAGACATGCTTGATAAAATTTTTTATCTCAATGCGTTACTGCTGCCTTTAGCAATCACCAGTCAGTACGCTGCAGACAAAAAACAAAAAACCGCATTCGATTTAGCAACACTGTTACATGAGTACAAACAAAATCACATGGAGAAGAAGCATGAATGAAAGCATAACGAGTCGAGTTGCTCGACTGATGAGTGGCAGTGTCAATGCATTAGTTGATGCTGTTGAAAATGCATCACCAGAACTGGTTATGGAGCAAGCTATTCGTGAAATCGACTCAGCAATCGCTGATACACAAGCTGAGTTGGGCCAGCAAATCGCGCAGAAGCATTTAGCTAGCAAAAAGCTGATTGAAGAAAACAATCGCTATGAAGTTTTAGCTGAGCAACTGCATGTCGCCGTAGCCAATAGCCGCGATGATCTAGCCGAAGCTGGCATCGCCGAACAAATCGACATTGAAGCGCGGATGCCTGTGCTCGAACTCAGCATTGCCAATGCTACTGCTAGAGAAAAAGAACTGGAAGGTTTTATTCAAGCGCTACAAGCGAAAAAGCGCGAAATGAAGTCTGAATTAAACGCCTTTCTACAAACACGTGCAGCATCTGTAAGTGCCACCAGTGTTGCCAGCAAGCAAGGCGATAGCGCAGCCGATAAAGCCAACCGTGCAGGTGCAAGCTTTGACCGTGTGCTTGAAAAAGCCACAGGTATTGCCGGGCGCGATGTGTCGCTGACCAGCGCCAGCAAACTTGCCGAACTGGACGAACTCGCCCGTCACAACAGAATTGCCGAACGTTTAGCTGCTCTTAAAGCAGAGCAAAGCTAATGCTTGCGATGATACTGGCCAGTGAAAATATCGCTTTTAGTGCGGCATTACTGTTAATGCTGATGATTGCACTACTAGAAGGCGTAGGCATGCTGTTCGGTCTTGGTATATCAAACCTTCTCGAAAGTGTGCTGCCTGAAACTGATTTTTCACCTCATGCAGAAGTTGCACAACTGGATGCGCAATCGGCTTTGAGCCGCTTTCTTGGCTGGTTGCGGGTCGGTCAAGTGCCATTGCTGATGCTATTGATGGTGTTTCTGCTGTGCTTTGGCTTACTTGGTCTGATCGTACAAAACATTTTGCATGAGCTGAGCGGATGGTTAGCACCGGGCTGGATTGCTGCGCCATTGATCATGCTCTTGAGTTTGCCGCTCGTGCGCACCTGTGGCGGACTACTGCAATGGCTCATGCCCAAAGATGAAACCACCGCGGTCAGCTCAGAAAGCTTAATCGGGCGCATCGCGACAATCACCTTAGGCACCGCAGCCTATGGATACCCGGCAGAAGCCCGGGTCAAAGATCAGCATGGCTACAGCCATTACATTCAACTTGAGCCTGATGATGCTAGCCATGTATTCGAGCAAGGCACTGCTGTTTTAGTACTCTCACGTGAAGGCGCCATTTATCGCGGCATACGCAACTCCAACCCTCACTTAACCGAATAAAAATACAACCTATATATCTAAACGGACTAGGATTTTAAACATGCTCAACAGCAACTTAATCAATATCACAATCATTGCCGGCTCGGTGCTTATCACTTTGTTGGCGCTAGGTTTAATCCTAGCCAGACTCTATAAACGCGCTTCTAAAGAAGTATCATTTGTGCGCACCGGATTTAATGGCGAAAAAGTCATTATGAATGGTGGTGCCATTGTTCTACCGGTGCTGCATGAAATCATCCCAGTAAACATGAACACCTTACGTCTTGAGGTGCGCCGCGCTAATGAGCAGGCATTGATCACCCGCGATCGTATGCGCGCTGACGTCACCGCAGAGTTTTATGTTCGCGTTAAACCCACCACAGAATCTATCGCTAATGCAGCGCAAACTCTGGGTTTAAAAACCATGAATCCACACGAGCTTAAAGAGCTGGTGGAAGGTAAGTTTGTTGATGCTTTACGCTCTGTCGCGGCAGAAATGGCAATGGAAGAGTTGCATGAGAAGCGCGTCGACTTCGTGCAAAAAGTGCAGCATGTGGTATCTGAAGATTTATTAAAAAACGGCTTAGAGTTGGAATCGGTTTCCCTAACAGGCTTAGATCAAACCGCATTTGAGCATTTTAATCCGCAAAATGCTTTTGATGCTGAAGGCCTCACCAAACTCACCCAAGCCATTGAGTCACGTCGTAAAATTCGCAACGATATTGAGCAAGAAACTGACTTAGCGATCAAAACAAAAAACTTAGAAGCTGAACGTAGCAAACTCAATATTTTGCGTGAAGAAGAGTATGCGCGTTTAGAACAAGAGCGCGAAGTGTCGATCCGTCGTGCATCACAAATGGCAGAAATTGCCAGTGAGCAAGCGGAGAAACAGCGTGCAGCAGAAGAGGCTAAAATTGCCGCTCAGCGCGAGATCGACTTAAAGCGTATTGTTGCAGATCGGGATATTGATGCGGAAACTATCCAAAAAGAACGGGCTGTGCGCGAGATGGAAATTGCTAAGCAGCGTGCTGTCGAAGAAGCTGAAGTCAACCGACAAAAAGCCATTGAACTGGCTTCTCAGGACAAGTCCATCGCTATCGCAGAAAAATCGCGTGCAGAGTCTGAGGCTAAAGCTGAAGCCGACAAAGCCAGAGCTTTAGCGGTACAGCAAGAAGAAGCGGTAATTACCGTCCGTCAAACTGAACAAGCCGAGCGTGCCAAACAAGTCGAACTTATTATGGCGCGGCAAATGGCTGAAAAAGAAGCAATTAAACTGGTAGTCAATGCCGAGTCAGAGAAAAAGGCGGCCGAAGACCAAGCTGAAGCAGTGCGGGTTAACGCACAAGGTCAAGCCGATAAGCAGCGCTTAAGTGCCCAGGGACAGGCCGATGCAGAAGTACTACTGGCCGATGCCAAAGAGCGCAGCTATAAAGTTGAAGCAGAAGGTAAGAAAGCCATTAACGATGCGGCCAATATGCTCTCTCCTGAGCAGATCGCGATGCAAGTGCGCATGGCACTGATTCAACACCTACCTGAAATCATTGCACAAAGCGTTAAGCCAATGGAGCAGATCAGTGACATCAAGATTTTGCACGTCAATGGTTTGGGACAAAATGGCGCTGCAGACGGTAACAACACAGGTACGGCGGCAGAGCCCGCTAACAGCGGTTCGCTAGCTGACCAAGTGGTAAGCAGTGCGCTTAGATATCGAGCACAAGCACCAATCCTAGATTCATTGCTGTCAGAAATCGGCCTAAAAGGTGCTGATATCAACGGCATGGCAGAAGCGATGAACAAGCCGACTGCGCTGAACTAAAACAGCTCTAAAGCTTATCGTTTTTGTACGTGATGGCTGTATTGCACAGTCACCACGTACAAAAAGATTACTCCAATACAGCCATAGCACTTTGTAAAAATTAAGAACTTACCACTGCCATTTCTATACTTACTGCCGAAAGCGATTAACCAGCTCATGCAACTGCTCAGAGACCCGCTGCGAATTGCGGATGCTTGTCGCGCTCTCTTGAGTGCGCTGTAAACTACGCTCTGATAACCCAGCAATATCTGCCACTTGCCGATTAACCTCCTGTGAGACCATTGCTTGCTCCTCTACCGCTGTTGCCATTTGCTCAGACATTGCTGAGATTCGGTTAACTGCAACAACAATGCCCGCCAGCATACTTTCTGACTCAAGCACACGCTGCAAGCCCATTTGCGCATCTGCGGCACCTTCTTCGGCAACCTTTACCGAAGTGCTGGCTTGAGTGCTTAATTCAGCCACAATCTGGCGAATATTTTGTGCCGACTCGCGCGTATTAGCAGCCAGTAGTCGCACCTCATCAGCCACCACCGAAAAGCCACGGCCATGCTCACCAGCGCGGGCCGCTTCAATCGCCGCGTTGAGCGCCAACAAGTTGGTTTGGTCAGAAATACTCTCAATGGAGACTGCAGCTCGGGCAATGGCATCGGTTTGCGCAGCTAAGCTCTGCACAGCTTGCCCAATCGCTAATACAGTGTCACGTAGCTGCTCAATTGAGCTGCGGGTCACTTGCGCAATACTCACACCTTGGTCAGCTAAATCACTGGAATGCCCCGCTTGGTCTGCAGTTTTTTGCACATTGTCTGAAATCTCATGGATGGCCAGTGACATTTCATGCATGGCGGTGACCACAAGCTCTGTTTGCTGACTTTGGTGGAGCATTTCTTCACGGGCCGTTTCAGTCAATGCCAAGCCTAAGCGTGATTGCTCAGTCACTTGCCGCGAGGCATCTTCAATACGGGTCAGGACCGCATCCAAGTGGGCGCGCAAACTCATCACCCCTACCATGATATTTCCAGTCATTCCTTGCTGATCAGTATAAGTGCTGGCCGCTAAAGGGTGCATAAACACACCATGCAGCTCACTTCTGATCAGCTCTAAGTCATGTTTATACTGTAAATATTGAATGCCACCAAAAGCCAATAAGGCGGCAATCAGCCACAGGGTACTGGCCAATGGCGAAACGCTGTAACCCAAAATCAATGCCGGAATAATAAAGCCAACCGCACCCATCAACTGTTTTAAGTAACGTGGCACTTGCAGCTGTCGACGCTTACGATTCATGCGCGCATACAGTTTTTCTGCGCGGGCAATATCAGCCCGCTCAGGGCATGAGCGCACTGACTCATAGCCCACCACTTCACCACACTCAGTTACTGGAGTGACATAGGCGCTGACCCAGTAATGATCGCCGTTTTTGCAGCGATTTTTCACCAACCCCATCCATGGCCGACCAGCCTTTAGATGCTTCCACATGACCTCAAACGCCTCTTTAGGCATATTAGGGTGACGTACAATATTATGGTGCTGGCCAACAAGTTCATTGCGGGTAAAGCCACTGATATTTTCAAAGCAATCATTGCAATGGGTAATCACACCATTTAAATCTGTCGCAGAAATGAGTTTCATCTCTGGAGCAAAGCGTTTTTCACGCTGTGTTACTGGGCGGGCAGCGGGCATGGTATTGACCTTAATTTTGGCGCAAGCAGGCCTGAGCTCAGCAAAGGGCTCGGCCGGCTGCGACCTAGAAAATTGTAAGCAGAGCCCAAGCAAGACTGAATGTCTGCTGGCTCAATGAAAATACAAATGAAGAAATATCCGAGATAGCACAAATTATACGCGAAAAAAGTGCGCGCTGCGGATTAAACAAGCCAGATTCAGTAACGCTTTAAGCGCGCGGTTTAATAAGCTGCGCTGTTCCCTTTAAGCGCTCCAGCCGACGAGGGTATAAATGATACCCAAAAGGGCAATCAAGAGTAAAAAGGCGGATGACAACAGTGAGATACTGCGTTTATGTTGCTGGAAAAAACCACCGCCCATCAACACTGCATAGCTCAATAAAATCACAAAATCCACTAGCATCCAGAGTGCAGTCAGCAGCACGAGACTGACTTTAAAATCACTGGTCACACTAATAAATTGCGGAAAAAAGGCAACAAAGAAAACGATATCTTTCGGGTTTGAAATCCCTAGAAAAAACCCATTAAAAAACCCTGAGTGACGCCTCACAGTTGTGCGCGACGTGGCTGCCGGCTGCGTATTCTTCTGTGTTAATTCAGTGCGTAAACCCTGCACAGCCATCCAGCCAATAAAGCCACAACCCAGCAAACTGATCCACTGCAGACTATTGCCATCCAGCGCGATGACCCCAGAGACAATCAGCGCAGCTGCAGCCAGCAGGGTTAGCGAAGCCATGTTGCTGCCCAGCACCGTACTCAGCGCATATCTAAAGCCATGCCGCGAGGCCGCATTAATCACCAATGCAACAATCGGCCCAGGCGTGCCAATCAATACCACAATAGCGATAATATAAGCCAAGAGAAGCGAGTAATTCATGCAATCATCCTTAATCTAGACGCAGCAAAGTGCACCTGCAGCCACCCATGATCTACAGCCAGCAACCTGTGCAATTCAGCTTTCGCAGCACTGTTTAACATCAAAGTTTACTCACCCAAAAAACCACCGGACTGGCGATTCCACAGACGTGCATACAAACCGTTTTTGGCCAATAGCTCTTGGTGACTGCCAATTTCTACAATCCGACCTTGATCCATCACCACTAAACGATCCATGGCAGCAATGGTGGAAAGTCGGTGGGCAATGGCTATCACAGTTTTATCAGCCATCAACTCATACAGACTTTCTTGAATGGCCACCTCGACCTCTGAATCCAAAGCACTGGTGGCTTCATCTAAAAGTAAAATTGGTGCATCCTTGAGCATCACTCGGGCAATGGCGATACGTTGGCGCTGACCACCAGACAGCTTCACGCCACGATCGCCGACATGGGCATCCAAGCCTGTGCGCCCTTCGGCATCCGACAGTGACGGAATAAACTCAGCCGCTTGCGCCCGCTCAATGGCTTGCTGCAACTCTGCCTGCGTGGCATCGGGGCGGCCATAGACAATATTATCCCGCACTGAGCGGTGCATTAACGAAGTGTCCTGCGTCACCATACCAATGTGCTGCCGCAATGACTGCTGGGTAACTTGGCTAATGTCTTGGCCGTCGATTAAAATCTGACCACTGTGAATATCATAAAAGCGCAGCAAAATATTCACTAAAGTGGATTTACCTGCGCCAGAGCGTCCGACTAAACCAATTTTCTCCCCTGCTTTAATGTGCAAATTAAAATCAACCATCAAGGGCTTGCCGTTGCGGTACTGAAAACACAGCTGTTTAAATTCAATCTCCCCGTGTGGTACCTGCAATGCCTTGGCATTGGGCGCATCCAGCAGCTTAACCGGCTTACTGATGGTATTGATGCCATCCTGCACTGTGCCCAGGTTTTCAAACAGCATCGTCGCTTCCCACATCACCCAATGCGATAAGCCAATCAGCCGTAAGGCCATGGCAATAGCCGCAGCGACTGCACCCACCGCAATTAAATCCTGCTGCCACAAATACAAACTCAAGGCCGCGGTGCCGCCAACCAAGAGCATATTCAAACTGTGATTGAGCAACTCTAAGTGACTTACCCAGCGCATTTGCGCATGCACTGTGCCCATAAACTCTTGCATGGCTTGCTTGGCATAACCCGCCTCACGGCCACCATGGGAAAACAGCTTCACTGTGGCAATATTTGAGTAAGCATCGGTGATACGCCCAGTCATTAACGAGCGCGCATCAGCCTGATCCCGCGCCAGCAATGCCATGCGCGGTACAAAAAACCACAATACAAGGGCAAAAATAACCAGCCAAGCGACAAAAGGCAGTAACAGCCAAGCATCAAAACTGAATAAAATAACCGCAGTGGTCAAAAAGTAAATCACCACATAGACCAGCATTTCGGCACAAATCATAATGGTGTCACGCACCGCCAAGGCTGTTTGCATCACCTTCGCCGAAATGCGCCCAGCAAACTCATCTTGATAGAACTGCATGCTTTGACTGAGCAGCAACTGGTGAAATTGCCAGCGCAAACGCATCGGCAGCACGCCCTGCAAAGTTTGAAAGCGCACATTATTCGTCAGTAACACCCACAATGGACTCAGCGCGATGAGCAACAGCATGGCCATTAACGGCCCACTTTTATCCAACCAGAATTGCTCAGGGCCCAGCTGTGTCATCCAGTCCACAACTTTCCCCATCAATTGAAAGAGTACAGCCTCAAACACCCCAAAACCGGCGTTCAACAGGACTAAGAAAAACAGCCACACGCCAGAGCCCCGCGCACAGGCCAAAATAAAATGACCAATACTGACCCGTTTCAGAACCAAGGGTTCTTCTGGATAAGGATCAATGCGACGTTCAAACCAATCAAACCAGGCCATAACCACTCTTACCTATAAAGGATTCAACACGCCCAGCAACCTGTATTACGGTGCAGCGTGCATAGCCCGCTATTCTAACTCAATGCACAGCTCGCACTGTAAATTTACTCGGTGCCTGTATTTATACGCAGGATTGGCCTTGCCTGTTTCCATCTATGCCAGTAAGTCCGCTATAATATTCGGCTAATTTTTGAACTCTTTTATTTGAGGCGCTATCAGCATGAGCAAACAGGCTGCCGAAGTCGCGAAACGTCGTACGTTCGCTATTATTGCCCACCCGGACGCCGGTAAAACCACCATTACCGAGCGCTTATTGCTGATGGGACAAGCCATTTCTATTGCCGGTACGGTTAAATCACGTAAATCGGATCGCCATGCCACCTCGGACTGGATGGCCATGGAACAACAACGGGGTATTTCCATTACCACCTCGGTGAT
Source organism: Denitrificimonas caeni (assembly GCF_027498055.1). Lineage (GTDB taxonomy): Bacteria > Pseudomonadota > Gammaproteobacteria > Pseudomonadales > Pseudomonadaceae > Denitrificimonas. Next base: position 780,758 of record NZ_CP114976.1, on the reverse strand, counting down.
GCAGTTCCCGTACCGCAAACACATGATTAACCTGCTCGACACCCCAGGTCACGAAGACTTCTCGGAAGATACCTATCGCACTCTAACGGCGGTGGACAGTGCCTTGATGATGATCGACGGTGGTAAAGGGGTGGAGCCGCGCACCATCGCCTTGATGAATGTGTGTCGTATGCGTGATACGCCGATTATCAGTTTTATTAACAAAATGGACCGCGATATCCGTGACCCCATTGAGTTGCTGGATGAAATTGAAGAAGTCCTTGGCCTCAAAGCTGCGCCCATCACTTGGCCAATTGGCTGCTACCGTGAATTTAAAGGGGTCTATCACCTCACTGAAGATGTGATTTATGTCTACTCGTCCGGTCACGGTCACGAACGCACGGATGCCAAAATTATTAAGCATCTCGACAGCGATGAAGCGCGCGCGCATATCGGTGATCTCTACGATGACTTTTTAGAAGAGTTGGAGCTGGTGCAAGGCGCTTGTCATGCGTTTGAGCATGATGAGTTTCTGCAAGGCCAAATGACTCCGGTGTTTTTCGGTACTGCCCTGGGCAACTTTGGTGTCGATCAGGTCTTAGATGCCTTTGTCGACTGGGCGCCAGCACCACAGCCGCGCATGGCATTGGAGCGTGAAGTACTGCCCAGCGAAGAAACCTTCAGCGGCTTTGTGTTTAAAATCCAAGCCAATATGGACCCGCGCCACCGCGACCGTATTGCTTTTATGCGGGTGTGTTCAGGTAAATATGAGCAAGGGATGAAGATGCGTCATGCCCGCATCAATAAAGACATCCGTATTGCCGATGCCCTGACCTTCTTCTCCAGCGACCGTGAACGCCTTGAAGAAGCCTATGCCGGCGATATTATTGGTCTGCATAACCACGGCACTATTCAAATTGGCGATACCTTTACTGAAGGTGAAGAGCTGTCCTTTACTGGGGTACCGCACTTTGCTCCAGAACTGTTTCGCCGTGTGCGCCTGTCTGATCCACTGCGCGCTAAGCAACTGCGCCAAGGCTTGCAAGAGTTGGCCGAAGAAGGTGCGACCCAGGTGTTCTTTCCCCAGCGCAACAACGACATTATTCTCGGCGCCATTGGTGTGCTGCAGTTTGATGTGGTCGCCAGCCGCCTGAAAGAAGAATACAAAGTGGAATGTATTTACGAGAGTATTAACGTCTGGTCGGCGCGTTGGATTGAATGCGACGATAAGAAAAAGCTGCAAGAGTTTAAAGACAAGGCCCATGAGAACTTGTCCATTGATGGCGGTGGTCACCTGACGTATCTGGCGCCCACTCGAGTGAATCTGAGCATTATGGAAGAGCGTTGGCCGGACATTAAATTCTTAGCCGCCCGTGAATCCCACTAAGCCGCCAGTCGCTGGACTAAACAGCCAGTAGCCTGCATTCTAAAAGCGAAGATTTTGATCTTCGCTTTTTATTGGAGGCCAGCCCTAATGATTGACAGCCACTGCCATCTCGACTTTCCTGCCTTTGATCATGATCGTGCTGCGGTGATTGCTCGCAGCCAAGCCCTTGGGGTTAGAAAAATGATTGTTGCTGGCATCTCACGGCAACATTGGCCACGCCTCTGGAATACTGTCCAAACCAACGCTGGCCTCTATGCAGCCTTTGGTTTACACCCCTATTTTCTCGCTGAACATCACAACCAAGACCTGCTGGCACTGCGCGAGTATTTAACCCGTTATCAAGATCACCCCAAACTTTGCGCGGTGGGGGAAATTGGGCTGGATTTCTTGTTAACAGACCTTGATCGCCAGCGACAAATCGATCTATTCGAACAGCAGCTGGAATTAGCCGCTGAGTTTAATTTACCGGTGATTATTCACGCTCGGCGTGCCAACGCTCAGGTCACTGCTTGCTTAAAGCAAGCGAAACTGCCCCGCGCGGGAATTATTCATGCATTTTCCGGCAGCTATGAAGAGGCTATGGAATATATCAAGTTGGGCTTTTTATTGGGTTTTGGCGGCGCTGCCACTTGGCCAAGAGCAACGCGCCTACAAGGTGTGTTAAAACGCTTACCTTTAGAGCACATCGTTTTAGAAACCGACAGCCCTGATATGCCGCCCGCCTGGCTCGCAACTGGCCAGCGCAACAGCCCAGAGCAATTACCACAGATTTGTCAGCAACTGGCTGCGGTGCTCGGCATTAGCAGTGCGGAGCTTGCTGCACAAACCAGTAAGAATGTGCAGCGTTTATTAAATCTATCCGCTTAAAGGCGACCGCGCATTACATCTTAAAGGCACTAATCAGGGTTTTCAGGTGTTCAACCTGAGCACTCATATCTTGGCTGGCTTGCGCAGTTTCATCTGCGCCTTGCGCCGTCAGTTCGCCGGTTTGGTTGATCTGCACAATATTTTGATCAATGTCATGAGCGACTGCGGTTTGCTGTTCCGCAGCTGCAGCAATTTGCTGAATTTGATCAACAATCATCCCCACCGCTGCCAGAATATTTTCTAAAGCGCTCTGCACCTCTACCGATTGCGCCACCGTCTCATCGGCCATTACATGGCTGGCACTCATGGCTTTAACCGCCGAGCTAACACCACCATGTAACTGACTGATCATTTGTTCAATTTCTGCTGTTGAATGCTGAGTACGCTGCGCCAAATTGCGCACCTCATCCGCAACCACCGCAAAGCCACGGCCTTGCTCACCAGCACGGGCAGCTTCAATTGCCGCATTCAATGCCAGCAAGTTGGTTTGCTCGGCAATACCTTTAATCACATCCAGCACTTGCCCAATCGATTTGCTGTTCGTGGCTAACTGATTAATAGCCACCACTGAGCCGTCAATTTCCTGCGCCAGCTTTTGAATATTGCTGACTTGTTGCTCAACCTGCACACGGCCACTGATGGTCTCATCATTGACACTTTGCGCATTCCCCACCGCTGAGGCAGCACTGTTAGCCACTTCCTGTGAGGTGGCTGACATTTCATTCATGGCAGTGGCCACTTGCTCAATTTGCGCACGCTGTTCTGCAGCAGCGGTATTGCTTTGTGCTGAGACGCTCAACACTCGTGTGGCCTGCCCTTCCACATCATGCACAGTGTTATTGACCTGCTCCAGCAAAGCATGAATACGCTGCACGGTTTGATTAAAAGCACCGCCCAACTCGCCAAGCTCATCGCGGCTTTGCACCTTAAAGTGTGCTGTTAAATCACCCGCAGCAACTTGATCCATCACCAAACCAAGGCTGCGTAAACTTGAGCGTGTTGATACATAAAAAGCGCTATATAAATAACCTATGAGCAAAAACACTGCTGCCAGCGCCGCAATTAGCAAACTCATTTGCCAGCGATAACTGACTAAGCGCTCACCCAAAACCCCTGCTAAGTAATCGATCACTTGGCTGTTTAAATTGTGGGTTTTATCGATCAATGTGGAGGTTTGCTGGTAGAGATCGCCCCATGGCTTATCCAGCGAATCAGCCATAATGACATCATCTTCTAAAAGGCGCAGAGCATCTTGTAGGGTCACACGGCTTTCTGCAGCATAACTACTCAAGGCCTGCGAGGCCGCAATACTGCCAGACAAGGCTTCATTGAGCTTCATTTCATACTCAGCGCTGAGTTTGTCCAGTCCCAACTGCAAGTTATCCAGCAGATTACTGTTGGTGGAGTCCAAATAACCACGGGCCATGGATAAACTCGCCACCGCACGCCCTTCACCCAAGCTTTGGGTCACGTCAGGAGTTACCTCTGTAATTAAGGCAACCAGTTGGCGTACTTCTAAATCTGTATCTTGGCTTAAACCTGTTTGGCTGGTAATAAATCGATTAAATAACACGCCGCTGGCCAATAATTCACCAGCCATCACTGCCCGTGTTTGTAAGGAAGGTTGCTGATGCACAGCCTCAAGCTGCGCTAATAACTGGTTACGCTTACTATCAAAATCCGCGCGTTGCTCTGCGCTGCCTTGGACAAGCTCAAGATGCTGCCATTGGTTGGCAATGTCTTTTTGTAGGCGCTCAATGCGCTGCTCTAACTCTCCGGTGGTGCCACCTTGGCCAATTACTGCGTTAATACGCAACAGATCATGCCAGTGCTCAAGTTGTGCAGTGGTATTTAAGCTGGCATCCAGTAGCTGCAAACCTTGCGCCTCAATTTGCGTATGCACAAACACCTGATATGAGTCACGCACCAAATAAAAATTAGTCACCAGCATCGGCACAAAAAATAATGCACTAATTAAGCTGAACTTCATGCCAAAACTTAAACGATTCATCAGCCTAATAGCTGGATGCAATAAAATCCTCACAGCAATTCCCCCAAGTGTTTCTTGTTATTTTTGGCTGTATTCATGATGTTGCGTCACGCTCAGCAAATTATATTTTTATCGATACTGCGGCTTTATCGCGTATAAGTCGAGCTTTTCAAATTATCATTACCTTAGCCTTACTTATCGACCGCAGCAGGCAAAACTTAACCGCGCCAACCCAGTCTTGACAAAGCAGCGCCAAGGCTTTTAGTTAGCTGCTCATACATTTATCACCCAGACAGCGTTAAACTTAAGTATGACTCAATCTACTTACGCTTCACTACAGGCCTTAGACTCATGAAACGTTTTTTTATTTTCCTAGCGGTACTGGTCGGCTGCGCAGTCCTTGCGGCCACTTGGTACGTTCAACAAAAGCTGCCGCAGCGCAGCGGCAACTTGCCGTTAACCGGCCTCACCGACGTTGTTGAGGTGCATTACGATGAGCGTGGTGTGCCCCACATCCAAGCGCAAAATGAACTCGATGCCTATCGCGCACTCGGTTATGTGCAGGCGCAAGACCGCCTCTTTCAAATGGAGATCATGCGCCGCTTAGCCCGTGGTGAGCTGTCTGAAATTCTCGGCCCAAAAACAGTCAAGCTCGACCGTTTATTCCGCACCCTGCGTCTACACCAGCATGCCCAGCAATATGTGCAGACCATTGACGTCAACAGCCCGCCGGCGCAGGCGTTACAAGCCTATTTAGACGGGGTGAATTTCTATCAAGAGCACCGTCCCCAGCCCATGGAGTTTGACTTACTCGGAGTCAACCCACGCCCCTTTACGATGGAAGACACCCTAAGTATTGCAGGCTATTTGGCCTATAGCTTTGCCGCAGCTTTTCGTACAGAACCCACTCTGAGCTATATCCGCCAAAAGCTGGGTGAAGAGTATCTACAGATTTTTGACCTCAGCGCACCCAGTAACGGTGCTATACCCAAACTGCTCTCTCCTGAGCTAACCAGCTCAGATTGGAGTCAACTGCAGAGCCTGGCACAACTCAGCCAAGCCGCCTTATTTGATGCTGGCTTACCCCAGTTTGAAGGCAGTAACGCTTGGGTGGTAGACGGCTCGAAAACCGCCAGTGGCAAACCGCTATTGGCCGGCGACCCGCACATTACCTTCTCAGTACCGGCAGTGTGGTACGAGGCGCATATCCAAGCGCCCAGCTTTGAGCTATATGGCCACTTTCAAGCATTGAACCCCTTTGCCCTGCTGGGACATAACCATGAGTTTGGCTGGTCAATCACCATGTTTCAAAATGATGATTTAGACCTTATTGCGCTAAAAAGCAATCCTGAAAACCCTGAACAGTATTGGCACGAAAATGACTGGCAAACCCTCGACAGCCAAACCCAGTGGATTCCAATTAAAGGCCAAGAGCCAGAGCAATTAATTTTGCACCAGTCCACTTACGGCCCCATTATCAATGATGCTTTAAGCTCTAGCCAAGCCGACACCCCAATTGCCATGTGGTGGGCCTTTTTAGAAACCGAAAACCCCATTCTAGATGCATTTTATGAGCTCAACCGCGCCAATACTCTAGAAAAAGCGCGGCAAGCTGTCAGTCAAATCCATGCCCCCGGACTGAATGTAATCTGGGCCAATGCACAAGGAGATATTGCTTGGTGGGCCGCAGCTAAAATGCCGATTCGTGATCAGTCCGCCCAGCCCTCATTTATTCTCGACAGCCAAACCGCTGCCAGTAACAAGTATGGCTTTTATCCATTTAGTGATAACCCACAAGAAGAAAACCCAGCCCAAGGTTATATTGTGTCGGCCAACTTCTTGCCTGCTTCCCCTAACAAGGTACCTTTACCCGGTTACTACAACCTCGCCGACCGTGGTGCGCAGTTGGTAGAACAACTGAGTCAGCCCGATATTTTATGGGACACCGACAATAGCCAAGCATTACAGCTCGGCGAGCGTACCGGCTATGCACAACGGGTACTGAGCCCATTGCTTGCTGATTTAGCTGCAGCGGCCAGCACTGCCGAGGAACAAGAACTCATCACCCAGCTGAGTCATTGGCAAGGTGATTACCCTATCGACAGCTACCTTCCCACGGTGTTTACCGAGTTTAGCTACCAACTGTTACAAGCAGCGATGTTGGATGAATTAGGGGAAGATGTTTTTGCCAACTTACTCAATACCCGCATTATCGACAGCGCTTTGCCCTTGTTGGTAGCCGATGCCGACTCACCTTGGTGGCATAACCGTAGCAGTGGTGTCGAGCAAACACGTCAGCACGTTGTTGCTCAAGCTTGGCAAGCCACCCTCGATCACTTGCGCAGCAGCCTAGGCTCAAAACCACAAGACTGGCTCTGGGGTAGTGCCCACACCTTGACTCACAAACACCCGCTAGGGCAGCAAGCGCCGCTCGACAGCCTACTCAATATCGGTAGCTTTGCCGCGCCTGGTGGGCATGAGATGCCCAACAATTTATCCAGCGGTTACGGCCCAGCACCTTGGGCAGTGGTCTACGGCCCATCAACCCGCCGCCTAATTGATTTTGCTGCACCGCAAAAGTCCTTGGGCATTAATCCAGTCGGCCAAAGTGGCGTACGCTTTGATCGCCATTACAGTGATCAAGCAAAAGCTTATATGCAAGGGCAGTACTTCCAGCAGCATCTCGCTGCGCAGGATATTCAAGACAATACCCTGAGTAGCTTACGCTTACTGCCGGAATAACTTATATTACCGCCATTCAATTTTAATCCGCTAGCTTGGTACTCGCAGCCAAACTAGCGGATTTTTCTATCACGCTTAATAAAGCACTCTTGATCAAGCGGCAGTTTGCCGACAAAGGATTCTGGCATGGAGACAGCGCAAAACTTTTCCAATGCAACACTGAATGACTGGTGGGCACGCACCGGCGAATGGGTCGAAGAGCCCAACCAGCGCCGCGGTGGTGCCAGCGGTGTACAGCTTTTAGCTCCCAGCACAGCACAGCAACCTTGGCTATACAGCAAGCGGCAAGTGGGCCACCGCTTTTTTTCTTTGCGCTACCCCTGCGGCCGGCCTACGGTGTTACGGGAAAAAAACGCTATGCAAGCGTTAGAGCGCTTGGGCCTAAAAGTGCCAACACTCGTTTTTTATGGTGCGGAGAAACAAGGTAAAGACTGGTATGCGTTACTGGTTACCGAAGCTCTGAAAGACTTTATCAGTCTCGAAGAGTGGTACAGCCAGCTCGCGCTACAGCCTGTCGATAGTGCAGTTGTATCTGAAGTTTTACAGGCCGTAGCAAATGCTCTCACCACCATGCATAAAGCTGGCTGGCAGCACAGCTGTTGCTACGCCAAGCATATTTTCATCAAAACCAAACCGGCACAGTCGCCAGAAGTGGCTTTTTTAGACTTAGAGAAAGCCCGTCGCCGCTGGCCGGCTCAGGGTGCGGCGCTGCATGATATCAAGCAGCTCGGTCGCCACCGTGGTGCTATGCCAGATAGCGATTGGCAGCTTTTTTTACAATTTTACTGCAACCAAAACCCTAAGCTGCGTACTAAGCTTGCATAATATTGGCTGCGCAATCCCGCAATTGCGCAGCCCTTCTTTTCCATGCCACACAGGCGCTCGTTATGACTTCTAGCAGTACTGCTCTGTCGCAACAACGTATCTCTTTAAGCTCTCACCTACTTTTTAGTGCTGCCAGTATTGTGCTGTGGCTACTGCTGTTAACCGCTCTGCGCGGCTTACTCTTAGTCTATAACCATGAAATGATTGGCAGCAGCACTAACGCTGACTTACTAGAAGCCTTTAGCAATGGCATTCGCTTTGATCTGCGCTTAATTGTTTATGTCAGCATTCCTTTGGTGTTGAGTTTGGTTATTCCTTGGTTAATGAATCAACGCCGCCTGCTGGTTGCTTGGCTTAGTTTAACTGCCGCCATCAGTATTTTACTGGGCATTATCGAGCTGGATTTTTACCGCGAATTCCACCAACGGCTCAATAGCTTAGTTTTCCAGTACCTCAATGAAGACCCAGCTACGGTCATCAGTATGCTGTGGCATGGCTTCCCAGTGATCACCTTGCTGAGCACTTGGCTCGCTTGCACCCTAATCATGTACGCTTTATTCAGCTGGGCAGAACGCAAAACCCGCTCATACCGCACAGTACACACAGGTTACAACTATGTGATGCAAGGCATCGCTTTCTCAATCTGCTTAGTCATATGCGTGGTGGCCGCTCGCGGTACTTTGCGCCAAGGCCCGCCACTGCGTTGGGGCGATGCTTACACCACTCACTCGATGTTTGCTAACCACCTAGGATTAAACCCGGTACTGAGCCTGTATGACGCGGCAAAAACCACCTTCTCGGAGCACCGCGATAATATTTGGAAGGCCACATTAGCCGCCGAAACAGCCCAAGAGATCACCCGTGAACTTGTTTTGACTGAGCACGACCAGTTGCTTGATGCCGACCGCGCGGTTATTCGCCGCATCAATTCGCCCGTTGCCCAAACCCAATTACCGGTACGCAATGTTGTGGTGATTCTGATGGAAAGCTTTGCTGGCCGTTACGTGGGCGCGCTGGGCAGTCAAGACCAGATCACCCCAGAGTTTGATGCGCTGAGTAAAGAAGGTTTGTTATTCACCCGTTTCTTTGCCAATGGCACACACACCCACCAAGGGATGTTCGCCAGCATGGCCTGCTTCCCCAACTTGCCAGCCTTTGAATACTTAATGCAAACCCCAGAAGGTGGGCATCAGTTCTCAGGCTTACCGCAACTGTTAAGTGCTCGCGACTTCCAAGATGCCTACGTGTATAACGGTGATTTTTCTTGGGATAATCAACAAGGCTTTTTTAGCAATCAAGGTATGACGCACTTTGTCGGTCGCAATGAATACGTCAATCCGGTGGTGTCTGATCCCACTTGGGGCGTCTCCGATCAAGATATGTTCGATCGCAGTATTCTTGAGCTCAACGCCCTTAAAGACGACCAGCCCTTTTATGCCTTACTGCAAACCCTATCCAATCACACCCCATACGCACTGCCAGATGTCTTGCCGGTCGAGCCGGTGACTGGGCACGGCAGTTTAGACCTGCACTTAACGGCAATGCGCTATTCTGACTGGGCCTTGGGTGAGTTTTTCAAACAGGCCAAACAGCAACCTTGGTACAACGACACTTTATTTGTCGTGCTTGGTGATCATGGCTTTGGTACACCGGAGCAAATGACAGAAATGGACCTCTACCGTTTCCACGTGCCCATGCTCTTGCTCGCCCCCGGCATTCAGCAACAGCTGGGCAGTGAAAATGCCACCGTGGCCAGCCAAGTGGATATGGTGCCGACCATCATGGGCCGCCTCGGTGGTGACGTGCAGCATCAGTGCTGGGGCCGTGACTTGCTGACCCTACCCGCTGACGATCAAGGCTTTGCAATTATTAAGCCCTCTGGCAGTGATCAAACTGTGGCGCTGATTAAAGGCGACCGCGTTTTAATCAAACCCAAAGATGTAGAGCCACGCATGTGGACCTATCAACTCGGAGCTAACCCAGAGAGTGCGCCAGCCGCAGCCCATAGCGATGATGCGCAGTGGCTGCAACAGCTCAACGCCTATATTCAAAGCGCCACCAGCAGTCTGCTGGATAACACAGCTGGAGTGCAGGACAGTCCTGGGCAATAACATGCTGCAGGTGTAAGTCAGCCCAACACAAAAACGGCGTAGTCTACTGCAGTAGCTACGCCGTTTTTTATCCGCTAGTGATAAGACCCTAGATCAAACCAGCATGCTCTTGCTCTTTAATTTGCTGCATGGCTTTCTTGCGACGCTTTTCTGCACGGCGCGTAAAGAACCACAGCAAGAAAGTCACCAGAGAAATAAACAACAAGATTAAGCTAGCAATCGCATTGATCTCCGGTTTTACCCCCATACGTACCGCGGAGAAAATCTCCATGGGTAGCGTGGTTGACCCAGGTCCCGAAACGAAGCTGGCTAACACCAAGTCGTCCAACGATAGCGCAAACGACATCATCGCCCCAGCCACCAAAGATGGCGCAATCATGGGTACGGTAATCTGGAAAAACACTTTCCAAGGTTTAGCGCCTAAATCCATCGCTGCTTCTTCCATGGAGCGGTCGATTTCCCGTAAGCGTGACGATACCACCACCGAGACATAGGCGGTACAAAAGGTGGTATGCGCAATCCAGATTGTGGTTAAACCACGCTCCATCGGCCAGCCAATCAACTGCGCCATTGCTACAAACAATAACAGCAGTGATAGACCGGTAATCACTTCGGGCATCACCAGTGGCGCAGTCACCATACCGCCAAATAATGTGCGACCACGGAAACGGCCAATACGGGTTAACACCAATGCCGCCAAAGTGCCCAGCGCGGTTGCGGCAATAGCGGTATAAGTGGCGATTTCTAAAGAACGCAACACCGCGTTCATCAGTTGAGTATTGTCCAATAAACCTGCATACCATTTGGTTGACCAACCACCCCACACTGTCACTAAACGTGAAGCGTTAAAGGAGTAGATCACCAAAATCAGCATTGGCAGGTAAATAAACAGCAAGCCAGCGATCAGCATAAAGCGCGAGAAATTAAATTTCTTCATGCTTTGCCCTCCATTTCACTGGCTTGGTTGCGATTAAACAAGATAATTGGAATCATCAGCAGCAACAGCATAATCACCGCCAAGGATGCCGCTACTGGCCAATCGCGGTTATTAAAGAACTCTTGCCAGAGCACCTTACCAATCATCAGTGTTTCAGGACCACCAAGCAGCTCTGGAATCACAAACTCACCCACCACCGGAATAAATACCAGCATGCAGCCAGCAATCACGCCGCTTTTTGATAATGGCACAGTGATTTTCCAAAATGCAGCATAGCTTTTTGCCCCCAGATCAGCCGCAGCCTCTAGCAGCGACAAATCATGCTTAACCAAGTTGGCATACAGCGGCAACACCATAAAGGGTAAATAGGCATAGACAATACCGATATACACCGCGACGTTGGTATTGAGGATCTGCAAGGGTTCATTGATCACCCCCAACCACAGCAAGGCATTATTGAGCAAACCGTTATTACTCAGAATCCCCATCCAGGCGTACACACGAATCAATAACGCCGTCCACGTCGGCATCATAATCAGCAGTAACCACACCGGCTGCATATGCTTATCGGACCGGGCAATGGCGTAAGCCATTGGATACCCAACCAACAAGCACAAAACCGTGCTGACCAGCGCTATTTTTAATGAACCTAAATACGCAGCGATATACAGCTGATCTTCGCTGAGCAAGACATAGTTGCCAAAGTTGAGCAGAATCGTTAGCTGATTATCCGCCCACTCGGTCAAGCTGGTATAGGGCGGAATCGCGATATCGGCTTCAGCAAAACTGATCTTGATAATGATGGCAAAGGGCAACAGGAAAAATAGCAGCATCCAAAAAAACGGCACGCCAATCACTGCATGGCGGCCCTTGGGCAGCATCGCGCGTAATTTATTGCGCACGGTCATGATTGAAATACCACGCCACTGTCATCCACCCAATGCACATAAACTTCATCATCCCAAGTGGGGCGCTTGACGTTACGCTCTGAGTTGGCAATAAAAGCCTGCACTATGGTGCCTGAGGCCAACTCAACGTGGTACACCGAGTGCCCGCCTAAATAAGCGATGTCATGCACAATGCCCTTGGCCCAGTTGTAATCTTCGTGTTCTAAATCTTCCGGCTTAGCGCTGCTCAGCAACAGCTTTTCTGGGCGCAACGCAAAGGTCACCCGCTTGTTTTCTGCCAAACTGGTAATACCATGACCAATATAAATGGGACGCTCAAGCTTGGGGCAGATAATTACCGCATGGTCTGAGTCATCATCATAAATTTCACCATCAAAGAGATTGACGTTACCAATAAACTCACAGACCAAACGGCTGGCTGGGGTTTCATAAATATCCATCGGACTGCCCACTTGCGCAATCCAGCCCTGGTGCATAATGGCGATACGCTCCGCCATGGTCATGGCTTCTTCTTGGTCGTGGGTGACCATCACGCAGGTCACGCCGACCCGCTCAATGATTTCCACCAGCTCCAACTGCATTTGTGAGCGCAACTTTTTATCTAAAGCGCCCATGGGCTCATCGAGCAGTAATAATTTAGGACGTTTGGCCAACGAGCGCGCTAAAGCCACACGCTGACGCTGACCACCGGAGAGCTGGTGGGGTTTGCGCTTAGCATATTGCGTCATGTGCACCAATTTCAGCATTTCCGCAACGCGCTCAGCAATTTCTTCTTTACCAAGACGATCTTGCTTTAAACCAAACGCAATATTCTGCTCCACGCTCATATGCGGAAATAATGCATACGACTGGAACATCATATTAATTGGGCGCTCATAGGGCGGCATATGGGTAATGTCCACACCATCGAGAATAATGCGCCCCTCGGTTGGCGTTTCAAAACCGGCCAACATCCGCAATAAAGTCGACTTACCTGAACCTGAACCACCCAACAGGGCAAATATCTCGCCTTTATTAATTTTCAGCGAGACTTCATCCACCGCCAAGGTGTCGTCAAAGTATTTAGTGACGCGCTCAATTTTAACCAGCACGTCTTTCGGCTTTTGCAAGTTGGCGAGGGCCTTCTTGTAAGCGCCTGAAGCTATTGCCATAGGGTTCTCCCAATGCAGAAAGCCCAGCCACATGGCTGAGCTTAGTAATTTAACAGATGCTTATTTTCCAGATTTAAAGCGAGTCCAGCTACGGGTTTTAATACGCTGCACATTACTCGGTAACGGCTGCGAGACAAACAAATTATCCAACACAGCCTGTTCTGGATACACGGCTGGGTTATTGCGTACTTCTTCATCCATTAATTGGTCAGCATACCGATTAGGGTTGGCATAACCGACATAATCGCTGACCTGGGCGATGACTGCCGGATCAAGTAAGTAATTAATAAAAGCATGGGCCTCGGCAACATTTTTAGCGTCGGCTGGAATCGCCAGCATATCAAACCAGAGATTACCGCCTTCTTTGGGAATGCTATAGGCCACGCGCACTCCTTGACCTGCTTCATCTGCTCGATCAGCAGCCTGCAACACATCACCGGAGAAGCCCGCCGCCACACAGATATTGCCATTGGCTAAATCGCCAACATATTTTGACGAGTGGAAATAAGTGACATAAGGACGAATCTCTGCCAGCTTTTCTTCCGCTTTTTTATAATCAGCGGATTTATGACTGTTTGGATTAAGACCTAAATAGTTCAGCATCGCTGGGATCATTTCGTCTGCAGAGTCGAGGAAAGCGACACCACAGGCACTGAGCTTCTCCATGTTTTCTGGTTCAAACAGCACTGCCCAAGAGTCAATGTGGTCAACACCCAGTACTTCTTTAACTTTATCAACATTGTAACCAATACCATTAGTGCCCCATAAGTATGGCACAGCGTATTGATTGCCTCGATCATTGACAGCGACTTGCGCCATTAGTTGGGGCTCTAAATTATCCCAGTTTGGTAATAAGTTTTTATCCAGCTTACCGAAGGCACCTGCCTGAATTTGCCGGGCTAAGAAATGGTCTGAGGGCACCACCACATCATAACCACTGCGGCCCGCTAGCAACTTACCTTCTAAGGCTTCGTTGGAATCAAACACATCATAAACAACTTTAGTTTGCGTTTGTGCTGTGAAGTCTTCCAACACAGGCTTGCTGATATAGTCCGACCAGTTATAAACATGCACCGTTGAATCGGCAAAAGTATTGGCACTCAAGAGCAAGCTTGCAGTGGCCGCCAGCACCACACTGTGTATCAATCTAGGCAATAACCCATCCTCCAACATTTAAATTGAGCTGCACTTGCAGCACTGCATTAAGCAACAAAGAGCACCCAAGCAGCCACCTTGGCGCACTGCTTGGGTTACTGTAGTCGTTACTTACCTGATTTAATTTTAGTCCAGCTGCGAGTCATTAAACGCTGTGTTTTGGCTGGCAGGTCAGGAAACGTAAAGAGTTTGCTCATCACTTCTGCAGGTGGGTAAATACCTGGGTCGGTGCGAATAGACTCATCCACTAAGGCAGTCGCTTGCTCATTGGCATTGGGGAACTGCAAGTAGTTGGTTAAATCAGCCATGACCTGCGGCTGCAGTAAGTAATTAATAAACTCATGGGCTTCGCTGACATTTTTCGCGTCAACGGGAATGGCTACCATGTCAAAGAAAGTACCTGCGCCCTCATCCGGAATTTTATAAGCGATGCTGACTTTATCTTTCGCCTCTTCTGCACGCGCTTTACTCTGGTATAAGTCGCCAGAGTACCCTACGGCCATGCAGATATTGCCGCTGGCTAAGTCGGAGATGTATTTAGAAGAGTGGAAATAGGTCACATAGGGACGAATCTTTAATAACAACTCTTCCGCTTGTTTTAAGTCTTCCGGCTTTTCACTGTTCGTCGGCAAGCCCAGGTAATGCAGTGCCGTCGGAATAATTTCTGAAGGCGAGTCTAGAATAGCCACGCCGCACTCATGCAATTTGCTGATGTTTTCTGGTTTGAAAATAATATCCCAAGAATCAATCGGCTGCTCACCCAATACGGCTTTAACCTTATCAACGTTATAGCCCATACCAATGGATCCCCACATGTAGGGCACTGAGTACTGGTTGCCTGGATCACTGACTTCGAGGGTTGTTAGTAAGTCGCTATTGAGGTTATCCCACTGTGGCAGCTGTGCCTTATCAAGCTTTTGGTACACCCCTGCTTTGATTTGTTTGGCTAAAAACGGGTTAGAAGGCACGACGATATCATAACCGGAGCCACCAGAAAGCAGTTTTGCTTCAAGCACTTCGTTGCTGTCATAGACATCAAACACCACTTTGATGCCACTTTGTTTTTCAAAATTACTGATGGTGTTGGGGGCCACATAGTCTGACCATTGATAAACTTTCAATACACGCTGATTCTCAGCCTGCACTGATGCGACAACGGCCATGCCCACAGCGGCGGCCAATAACATTTGCTTAGTTTTTTTCACGCGCACAGCTCCTTCGGTTCATACAGTTGCTCAAGTTAATGCGCGTTACCGCCGCGCAGAGTGAAGTCTGGCAAGGTCTGAATCAGGACTCAAGATGTAAAAGCCAAATTCACACTTTTATTTGTGTATTTGTCATGAAAAGTAGATATAACGCAGCTATATAGCCAATAACTTAGCACATTACGCACCGCCCAGTGTCGTGACTGGCTCAGTGACGACCAGTGGTGCACTGCTATGCACTTGGCTTAAAAATATTATTTTTGCGGCGCATCACCAATTAGACACACGACATTAGTCGGAGCTAAAGTCTGATCGAACCTTATATAAACTTTTAAATGGTTAATTGCGCTATTATTGCCCTTGAGTTTCAAGGTCAGCAGCAACACTCTTATACACACTTTACAGCACGGCCTGTTACCCAGTTGTACGGGTGTTATTGCGCCTGATCGAGAAAGCTTATTTAGTGGTGCTAACACCACTGCATGACTCAGCAGCAACCTAAATAATAATAGGCAATGTTGCTAAAAAGGAGAAAGTCTGATGAAAAAACTAATGATCGGCAGCTTAGCTGCTTTATTTTTAACTGCCAGCTTAAATGCCAGCGCACAAGTTGACCCTGAAGATCAAATCATCTTCCGTAAAGCCGGTTACAGCTTTATGAGCTGGAACATGGGCAAAATTAAAGCCATGGCCATTGATGAAAGCGTTGCTTGGGATCCAGCACAAGTGCAAGCTGCGGCTAATGTTATCGCCGCCACCGCTAACTCTGGCATGGGTGCTCTTTTTGGCCCAGGCACTGAAAAAAGCATTGGCGACGTTAAAACCCGCGTTAAGCCTGAATTCTTCACTGACACTGCTGGCGTAACTAAAGTTGCCATTGCTTTTAACCAAGCAGCTAATGAACTAGCTGAAGCTGCCGCAACTGGCGACCAAGCTACAGTGGCCAAAGCCTTTGCTGCCACCGGTGACAGCTGCAAAAGCTGCCATGACAAGTACCGCATGGATTAAGCCTAGTGCGCTGAGCTAATGCGTTATGCAAAAAGGTCGCCAATTGGCGACCTTTTTTAATACCCTCAATAAATTTTTAACGACTTACCAGGCTGGCGCTGCAGCCGGCGCTGGCGGTGGCTTGGCCTGCCACTCTCCAGACGCCAAGTAAACGGCACCACAAGCAATAACCACAGCAACAACAAAAGCTAGCCAATGCCCGCCCTGCGCTGCTTTTTGCTCAGGGTATTGCTGCTCAGTTTTACCCGTTAACATGGCCTTGACTAAATTATGTTTTTTCAGCACAAAATGCAGCAAGATAGCGAGAAGGTGCAACGCAATTAAGCCAATAATTATCCACAGACCCAATTTATGTAAGCGGGTGAGGTCACCACTGAAACTGCTACTCACTAAACGGTATAAAGGACCGGTGTACACTGAGCCATCGTTGGTAAATAAACCACTCACGGCTTGCCAGCTGAGCATTGCCAGCATCGCCAATACCGATAACACTCCGAGCGGGTTATGCCCAAGCTGTCGCCACTGGCCAGCAAAGTACTGCGGCAAGGACAGCAGTGAACCAAGCAAAGTTGATAAGCGCGCATAGGTTGACCCCAGCACCAGCCAAGCCAGACGAAAGCTCAATAAGCCAATAATGAACAATCCTGTACGCTCATGCCAACCGATCCAGCTACTCCCCCCCAACCAGCCGGTCACTAGACCGACGATGACACTCAAGGCTAACAGCCAGTGGAAAATGCGTAACGGCGCATCCCAAACACGTATTTGCTGCTTCATACAATTGTTCTCCTAAGCAATTAGCGCAGATGCTGACCGGGATTTTCATCGGCAATTTCTAGCGATAACCCTGAAGGCATAGTGGTCAAATGATCACCGGCCACTTCCGAGCCCAGCTTAATCATTAAGCGTAAGTCGTTAGCCGAGTCAGCATGTGCCAAAGCATCTTCATAGGTGATTTCACCTTGTGAATACAACGCATACAACGCTTGGTCAAAGGTTTGCATCCCCAGCTCAGTGGAGCGCTTCATTAACGGCTTTAACTCATGCACCGCACCCTTGCGAATCAGATCAGCAGCCAAAGGTGTATTAATCAACACCTCAATCACCGCCCGGCGACCTTTACCGTCGGGGGTGGGTACCAACTGCTGGGCAACAATGGCACGCAGGTTAAGCGATAAATCCATCCATACTTGCTGCTGACGGTCCGATGGGAAAAAGTTAATAATGCGGTCTAAGGCTTGGTTGGCGTTGTTGGCGTGCAAGGTTGCCAAACACAGATGCCCTGTCTCCGCAAATGTTACGGCGTAATCCATGGTTTCGCGGGTACGCACCTCACCGATTAAAATCACATCCGGCGCTTGGCGCAAGGTATTTTTCAACGCCACTTCAAAAGATTCGGTATCAATCCCTACTTCACGCTGGGTGACGATGCAGTTTTGATGCTGATGCAAGAACTCAATGGGGTCTTCAATGGAAATAATATGCCCACTGCTGTTTTTATTGCGGTGGCCCACCATTGCCGCGAGCGAGGTGGATTTACCAGTACCTGTGGCACCAACAAACAACACCAAACCACGCTTGGTCATGGCCAACTGTTTAAGTACATCGGGTAGCTTCAAGTCATCGAGGCTCGGAATATTGGTTTCAATACGGCGCAACACCATCCCCACCAGGTTGCGCTGATAGAACGCACTGACCCGAAAGCGCCCAATGCCTCGGGCACTGATGGCGAAATTGCACTCGAAATGTTTAGCAAAGTCACGACGCTGCTGCTCGTTCATCGTTCCTAACACCATTTCCCGAGCCATTTCTGGGGACAGTGGGCTCTTGGTAACCGGCATAATTCTGCCGTTAATTTTCATTGATGGCGCCACACCGGTGGTAATAAAGAGGTCAGAGCCCCCCTTCTCCACCATTAAGCGTAAAAGCTTTTCAAATTCCATGACATATCCTCTTGCCCCGCTGGGCAGTCATATAATGGCTTAAAAGTTTTCTGGCGTTTTGGCTTTCTCGCGCGCACTTTCACGGTTGATTAAGCCTTTAGCTAATAAGCCTTTTAAGCAACTGTCCAAAGTCTGCATGCCCAAAGCACCACCGGTTTGAATCGCAGAGTACATTTGCGCAACTTTATCTTCACGAATCAGGTTACGGATTGCTGGAGTACCCAGCATGATTTCATGTGCAGCCACACGGCCACCACCCACCTTTTTTAACAGGGTTTGCGAAATAACCGCCTGCAAGGATTCCGACAGCATCGAACGCACCATGGATTTTTCTTCCGCGGGGAACACGTCCACCACCCGGTCAATGGTTTTAGCTGCTGAGGTGGTGTGCAAAGTGCCAAAGACGAGGTGACCGGTTTCCGCGGCGGTCAGCGCTAAGCGGATGGTTTCCAAGTCACGCAACTCACCCACCAGAATAATGTCCGGGTCTTCACGTAACGCCGAACGCAACGCTTCATTAAAACCATGGGTATCACGGTGCACTTCACGTTGGTTAATCAAGCACTTTTTCGACTCATGCACGAACTCAATTGGGTCTTCCACCGTAAGGATATGCTGATATTTGCTGCTATTAATATAATCCATCAGCGCCGCCAAAGTGGTGGACTTACCCGAACCTGTCGGACCGGTCACCAGGACCAAACCGCGAGGCACATCGGCAATATTACGGAAGGTTTCACCCAACCCAAGATCTTCCATGCTTAAAACTTTAGAAGGAATGGTTCGAAATACCGCCGCCGCACCACGGTTTTGATTAAAAGCGTTAACCCGGAAGCGCGCAACACCGGGCACTTCAAAAGAAAAGTCCGTCTCTAAAAACTCTTCATAATCCTTGCGCTGCTTGTCATTCATAATATCGTAGATCAGCGCATGCACTTGCTTGTGGTCCATGGCCGGCAAATTAATTCGGCGCACGTCACCATCGACACGTATCATGGGCGGCAAGCCGGATGATAAATGCAGGTCCGATGCACCTTGTTTAGCGCTAAATGCCAGCAGTTCAGTAATATCCATGGAGCATCCCCAATCACAAATAAACAGTTAAAATACCGTTATATTATTGTACGGTGTAATTCGATCTGATAACTGTCTACGATAGCAGACAATAATGCAAAAGTTGCTATAGCCAGCTGTGAAGTGGCTTGCAGCTTTGCTTAATTTTTCAAGATTTAATTGAGTTAAAGCGCTAGAGCAGTCAACGCCCTATTGTTAAACAGCAAGAAGCTGTTTTGCGCTCCGGCAATAATTGCCACACAATCTGCGGCTGTGCTTAACCCTGTATCAAGCACTTAAACGCTCTGCATCGGCACTAAAGGAACTTAAATAACGTGGGCAACACACAGATTACTTTTATTGGCGCGGGCAACATGGCTGCCAGCATTATTGGCGGACTCTGCAAGCAAGGCCTGCCAGCCAACAACATCAATGCCAGCAACCCTGATCAAGCACAGTTGCAGGCACTAAAAAACGCATACGGAATTAACACCTTTACTGATAATGACCGCGCTGCGAAAAATGCTGACATCATCGTCCTCGCTGTCAAGCCACAAATCATGCGCCAAGTATGTGAGCAACTCGCGCCACATTTAAACGGGCAACAGTTAATCATCTCCATCGCTGCGGGTATTAACTGCAGCAGTTTAAGCCGCTGGTTAGGTACAGCGACAATTGTGCGCTGCATGCCCAATACGCCGGCGTTAATTCAGCAAGGCGTGAGTGGCTTATATGCAACCGCACAGGTCTCAGCAGCGCAGCGCCAGCAAGCAGAACAACTTCTCGGCGCCGTCGGCCTCGCTATTTGGCTAGAAGATGAGCAGCTGATTGATGCGGTAACTGCTGTTTCTGGTAGTGGTCCTGCGTATTTTTTTCTGCTGATAGAAGCCATGACACAAGCCGGTATTAAGCTGGGTTTGCCTGCAGAAACTGCCGCGCAACTGGCTAAATATACCGCCCAAGGTGCATCCAGCATGGCTTGCCAAAGTGAGTTAAACGCTACGCAACTGCGCCAGCAAGTCACTTCGCCTAACGGCACCACTGAGGCGGCCATCAACGCCTTGCAAGCGGGTGGTTTTAATGCCCTTGTGGATACTGCGGTAAGCAGTGCTGCAGCTCGCTCACAACAACTTGCCCAACAACTGAGTGAATAAGAGAATCCCATGTCAGGACTTACCGAAGCCTTAATTTATGTCATCCAAACCCTAGGCCAACTGTATTTACTGGTTGCCCTACTGCGCTTTATTTTGCAGCTGGTTCGTGCGGATTTTTACAATCCACTGTGCCAGTTTTCAGTCAAAGTAACGCAACCTTTACTGGCCCCTTTACGCCGCCTGATCCCAAGTGTGGCTGGCATTGATCTGGCTGGTTTAGTGTTAGTGTTGCTACTGCAGTTAATCTTAATGGCGGTGCTGTTGCTGCTGGCGGGTGTCGACGTATTGCAGTTTTTTCCGAGTATGTTGGTTTGGGCATTAATTGCCATTGGTGGCTTATTTTTAAAGATTTTCTTTTTCGCTTTAATTATTAGCGTGATTTTATCCTGGGTTGCTCCAGGTAGCGCCAACCCAGGTGCACAACTGGTTAATCAAATTTGTGAGCCTCTATTGGCGCCCATTCGTAATATTTTGCCGAATTTAGGCGGACTGGATCTTTCACCAATTTTTGCCTTTATTGCCATCAACCTCTTAGAGCGTTTAGTGATTGGTAATTTAGCGCTCAGTACCGGTTTAGTGGGTAGCACCCGTGCGTTGCTCACGCCATTTCTGTGACCGCTTATGTACGCTGGGATGGCGCTGACCTGATTATTTTTTGCCATCTCCAGCCTGGAGCCAAACACAGTGAGTTTGTTGGGCTGCATGATGAGCGAATAAAAATACGCCTCAATGCACCACCAGTGGACGGTAAAGCCAATAGCCTGCTCATTACATTTTTAAGCAAGGCTTTTGGGGTAAAGAAAAATGCTGTACTGATCGAAAGTGGCGAGTTGTCGCGACAGAAACGCGTACGTATTATGGCCCCAACTCAGTTACCGGATTTAGCAGAATTTAAGCACTTACAACTGCGCTAAGCATCAGATTACGCAAAGTAAATTGCAGTTTTGTTAATCTGTAACAGGCAAAATCAGTGCTGCAGTTTAATATTTATACGGGTTGCTTTAACCCACTCTTACCACCTTACTAAGACGCAAAGCTGAAGTAGTTTTCTTAACTCTCACGCTGACGACAATAAGCTCAAATTGTCTCAGTGGAAATGCCTTACGACTTGCTGCGCAAGGCTATGCTCTTTAGACTGCGTCTCTTACTTTAGAGAGTGTTGCCGTGTCTTCCGTTTTCCCTACAGACTCTGTTGGTTTAGTCAGTCCTAAGCTGGCTCATTTTAACCAGCCGCTGCGTTTAGCTTGTGGCCGTACGCTTGAGCAGTACGAACTCATCTATGAAACCTATGGTGAACTCAACGCCACCGCCAGCAATGCGGTGCTGATCTGTCACGCCTTGTCCGGCACCCATCATGCGGCCGGTTTCCATCACCCAGATGACCGTAAACCAGGCTGGTGGGACAGCTGCATCGGCCCGGGCAAACCCATTGATACCAATAAGTTTTTTGTGGTCTCTCTGAATAACCTTGGCGGCTGCCATGGCTCCACTGGGCCCAGCAGCATCAACCCCAAAACAGGCCAGGTGTATGGCGCCCACTTCCCGGTGATCACCGTAGAAGACTGGGTCCACAGCCAAGCACGCTTAGCCGACCAGCTCGGAATTGAGCAGTGGGCAGCTGTTGTCGGTGGCAGCCTTGGCGGCATGCAAGCATTGCAATGGGCCATCAGTTACCCAGAGCGCATTCGTAACTGCGTATCCATTGCCGCGGCACCACGCTTGTCGGCGCAAAATATCGCGTTTAACGAAGTGGCACGCCAAGCAATTCTGACCGACCCTGATTTCCATGCAGGCAGTTTTACCGAGCAAGGCACCATTCCCAAGCGAGGCCTGATGTTGGCGCGCATGGTGGGCCACATTACCTATTTATCCGATGACTCCATGGGGCAGAAATTTGGCCGCGAGTTAAAAACCGACCGTCTCAATTATGATTTTCACAGCGTCGAGTTTCAGGTGGAAAGTTACTTACGCTACCAAGGCGAACAATTCTCCAACAGCTTTGATGCCAATACTTATTTATTGATGACCAAAGCCTTGGACTACTTTGACCCTGCGGCCAAGCACGATGGCGACTTAACTGCGACCTTTGCCAATGCCAAAGCCAACTTCTACATCATCTCTTTTACCACCGACTGGCGCTTTTCCCCTGCTCGCTCAAAAGAAATTGTTGATGCTCTTATGGATGCCAAGAAAAACGTATCCTATTTAGATATTGATGCCCCCCAAGGTCACGATGCATTTTTAATGCCCATCCCCCGTTACCTGCAAGCATTTAGCGGTTATATGAACCGCATCAGTGTGTGAGGCACTTATGAGAGCAGATTTAGAAATTATCCAAGAGTGGATTCCCGCAAATAGCCGTGTTTTGGACTTAGGCTGCGGCGATGGCGAGCTATTGGCTTGGCTGCAAGAAAACCGCAATGTCACCGGCTACGGGTTAGAAATTGACCCAGACAACATCGCTGCTTGCATCGACAAAGGTGTCAACGTTATTGAACAAAACCTGGACTTTGGTTTAGGTAACTTCGCCAGCAACAGCTTTGATGTAGTAGTGATGACCCAAGCCCTGCAAGTGGTGCACTACCCAGACAAAATCTTGCAAGAAATGCTACGCGTTGGGCGCACCTGCATCATTACCTTCCCAAATTTCGGGCACTGGCGCTGCCGCTGGTATTTAGCGCACAAGGGCCGCATGCCCGTCTCAGACTTCTTGCCGTATACATGGTACAACACACCTAATATTCACTTTTGTACCTTTGCTGACTTTGAGGCGCTGTGCCGTGATATGCATATGGCCGTACTCGACCGTCTTGCTGTCGACCGTCTGCACCGCCACAATCTTGGTAGCCGCATCTGGCCGAATTTGCTGGGTGAAATTGGTATTTATCGAGTAACCGCAGCACAAAACCGTTAACCCTGAGGAGTATTTTGCTATGCGTTATCTTCTGACTCTGTGCTTAAGTGTATTTATGGCCTTCACTGTACAGGCCGAAAACATGCAAAGTTATGCCGACCTTGATGTGCATTACAGCGTATTCAACTCCACCTTCTTGCTGCCTGAAGTTGCCAAGGCAACCGGCTTAAATCGCAGCAAAAACCAAGCAGTGCTCAATATTTCCATGGTTAAAGCTGGCCAAGGACAAAAAGGGACAGTGCGCGGTACATTCAAAAACCTTTTAGGACAAAGTGAGACTTTGCACTTTAAAGAAATTGATGAAGGTAATGCCGTTTATTACTTAGCGCAATTTGCGATTAGCAGCCAAGAACTGCTGCGATTTGACTTGCAAGTGACCGATTCAGACGGCAAAACCCACAACTTAAAGTTCAACCAAGAAGTTTTTCCTGACTTATGAAAGAACTTGTTCTCGCCAGCCATAACGCTGGCAAACTGCGCGAGCTGCAAGCCTTGCTGGGAAACAGCATAAAGATTCGCTCAATTAGCGAATTTAGTAGCGTAGAACCAGAAGAAACCGGCTTAACCTTTATTGAAAACGCCATTTTAAAAGCCCGCCATGCCAGCCAAATAAGCGGTTTGCCAGCGCTGGCAGATGACTCTGGCTTGACGGTCGACTACTTGCAAGGCGCACCAGGAATCCATTCTGCGCGCTACAGTGCAAGTGGTGGCGATGCTGGCAATAATCGCAAACTACTCGAAGCGCTCCAAGGCGTACCTGAAGCACAGCGTGGCGCGCAGTTCGTTTGTGTTTTGGCGCTGTTACAACATGCCAATGATCCTCTGCCGATTATTTGTGAAGGGCACTGGCAAGGCCGTATTTTACTTGCCCCGCAAGGTATGAATGGTTTTGGTTATGACCCGCTTTTCTATGTGGCTGAGCAACGCTGCAGCAGTGCAGAGTTGAGTAACGAACTCAAAAACCAGCTCAGTCACCGCGCTCAGGCCATGCAACGACTAAAGCAACAACTCGCCCTATGAGCGCTCTGATCACTTCAGATCTAAGCATGCAGCACGCGTTAGCAAATGGCTTTCAACTGCCACCGCTAGCGCTCTACGTGCATATCCCTTGGTGTATTCGCAAGTGCCCTTATTGCGACTTCAACTCCCATACGGCCACCCCTGAACTACCAGAGCAGGCTTATGTTGAAGCCGTACTCGCTGATTTAGATCTTGATCTGCTGCATGTACATGGCCGGCAGTTGACCTCTATTTTTTTTGGCGGCGGCACCCCCAGTTTATTCTCCGCGTCTGCCTTACAAGCACTGTTAGCAGGAATTGAACAGCGCATTGCCTTTAGCGCCAACATTGAGATCACCCTAGAAGCCAACCCGGGTACTTTTGAGCAAGAAAAATTCGCCGCTTACCGAGCCCTGGGAATCAACCGTCTGTCCATTGGCATCCAAAGCTTTCAAGATTCCAAACTAGAAGCATTAGGCCGCGTCCACTCAGGAGCGGAAGCCATTGCCGCGGTAAGCATGGCGCGCCAAGCCGGTTTTACTAACTTCAACCTTGACTTAATGCATGGCCTACCCGATCAGTCGCCAGCACAAGCACTGGCTGACTTACAGACAGCCATTGATTTAGCCCCCAGCCACCTGTCTTGGTATCAACTGACCATGGAGCCCAATACGGTGTTCTGGAGTAAACCACCGGTATTACCAGAAGATGACGTGCTGTGGGATATTCAAGAAGCTGGGCAAAAGCTATTGGCGCAGCATGGCTTTGTGCAGTATGAAGTGTCTGCCTATGCCCGCGCGGGTGCAGCAGCGCAACATAATTTAAACTACTGGTCGTTCGGTGACTTCATTGGGATTGGTGCCGGCGCCCACGGCAAAGTCAGCGATCCACAAGGACGCATTCAGCGCACCTGGAAGACCCGACAGCCCAGCGATTACCTCGATCCTGACAAAGCTTTTTTAGCCGGCAGCAATGTTCTGACTCCTGCAGACTTACCCTTTGAGTTTTTAATGAATGCACTGCGCTTAACTCAAGGGGTGGCGCTGCAGCAATTTAGTCAACGCACCGGCCTAAGCACTGAGGTTTTACAGTCAGGACTGGCCCTGGCCGAGCAGCGCGGCTTACTCAGCGTCGAGCCAGAGCGCTTGGCTGCAAGCGCTCAAGGCCAATTGTTTTTAAATGATTTGCTGCAAATTTTTCTAACCGCAGAGCATTAAAATCAGCAAGGAACAGTAATGGATGTACTCATTGATTTAGTTATAGCCTTATCGAAGTGGACCCGCTTACACTTAAGCGATATTTCTTTAGCCATGATGGCAACCGCACTGGTACTTTTTGGCCCCGCGCTGAATGCTTGGGTACGCCGTTCCATCGGTCACTTAAACTTTGTCATACGCACCTTAATCTTTGTTCTGGTGTGCGCGGTGGGTTATGGTTTTGCCATTATTTACCTCACCCCTGTATTAGCCAGTGCTTTTAGCCATTTGAATAACTACACACTGTCGCCGGTGTTGTTAATGTGCTTTATTTTGATTGGTATTTTAGCCGACAGACATTAAAAAAAACCGCCAAATGCAGAGCAAATGGCGGTTTTGATTGCAGTGATAAGGATCAGTTACCTTCGCGGCGCAAGGCTTGCGGGGTAAAGTCGCGCGGATTCAAAGTTACGTTAAAGTCGTACATAGGTTCGTTGTTATCCAACCCGTCAACAAAATAGCGGCTATCTTTGAAGTCATAGATGGTCTCTAGAGTGCTAGCGAAAGTTAAGCTGTCGTAATAGTTAATTGGATGGCTCTCTTGCAGAGCAATTAAATCACCATTTTTGTCATACAGATCAACTGCTAAAATCTGCCAGCTATCCTCATCTAAGTAAAAACGGCGCTTAGCATAAGGGTGGCTATGACCAATACGCAAATCTGCTTCCACTACCCAAACGCGGTGCAACTCATGGCGTAAAAGCTCTGGGTTGAGTGTTTTTTCCTGCAGAATATCGCTGTATGGAATACCTTTTTGGTGCACTTTATAACTGTTGTATGGCACCAGCATTTCTTGTTTACCGAGCAAGTTCCACTCATAGCGATCGGGCGCACCATTGTAAGCATCTACAACGTCTGCGGTCGCCATCCCACTGGTGTCAGGCTGTAATGAGTCATAAGCAAGCATAGGTAAGCGGCGCACGCGGCGCTCACCTCGACTAAAGCGCCAAGCTTTACGTAAAGCTAAAACCTGGTCGAGCGTTTCTTGCACAGCCAAAGACGAGCCAGATAACGCCGACGGAGCGACTACCCGATACTTGTAATAAAACAGAGTATTGTTGAGGTCTTGCTGGGTCATGCCTTCGCGACCATAGACAAAATACACATCGC
Source organism: Denitrificimonas caeni (assembly GCF_027498055.1). Taxonomy (GTDB): domain Bacteria; phylum Pseudomonadota; class Gammaproteobacteria; order Pseudomonadales; family Pseudomonadaceae; genus Denitrificimonas. The sequence goes on along the minus strand of NZ_CP114976.1, from coordinate 754,064 downwards.
GCTCACGCTTCACCAAGGTGTAATTACCGCTGCTTAACACAGCTGCATGGTTAACCACGGAGTGCAGTTGCTCGCCACGGTAGCGCATAATGTGGTTCCAAATGGCCTCAAGACCATTTTGCGGCAGCGGGAACGGGATACCTGCCGTCACGCCCTGCACACCGTTGCCTGCAGAAATTAACTCGCCACGCTCAGCATTTTGCCGAGTAGCGTCATAAATACGCTGCGGCGCAGCAGCACTACGGCGAGTTGGGTAAACTTGCACATAATAATTTGGGTTTTTTTCAATCAGCATCTGCGTACCTACCGGTAACTGGGCTCGGTACTGATCAAGGTTTTGCTGGTTAATCGTAAAGAGAACCTCATCCCCTGCAAAAGGGTCTAAGTGGTGCATGCCAACACTGTAACCCGCTGGCGGTGTGGTAATGCCACCACTCCACTGCGGAATAGTTCCAGCAGTATTGCCTGCTCGTTCTGCACCCAATGGAGTTAAGTCTTGACCTAGCCTTGCCGCTTGCACAGCATCCACTTTTCCATGTGCTTGTAAAGCAAAGGCCGTTAAAGCCAATAACATAAGCGGTTTAATCATAAAATCCCCCGGATATATGCGCACGACACATGGCGCTTATACTCTGCATTTATTGTTATATTCATGTGTCGCTAAATAATTCTGTAGCAGCCAGCATCCTACTTGCAGCGCCATAAGAACACCACAAGCAAAATGCAATTGAGCCTAATCAGCCACCCGTGTAAATTTCAAATCCCATACCCCATGGCCTAAGCGCTCGCCACGGCGTTCAAATTTAGTCACGGGGCGTTCTGCTGGGCGCGGCACCCAAGTCTGCTCCGCCGAGAGGTTAACCAAGCCTGGGGCAACATTGAGCACCTCCAGCATATATTCCGCATAAGGCTCCCAGTCTGTCGCCAAATGAAATATACCGCCAACTTTCAGCTTACTGCGTACCAGCTGAGCAAACTCAGGCTGGACAATGCGCCGCTTATGGTGACGACTTTTATGCCAAGGATCAGGGAAAAACAGCATCAAGCGGTCAAGGCTGGCATCTGCTACACAGTTTTTTAAAACCTCTAACGCATCGCAACTGTAAACCCGCACATTGCTGATATTTTCCGTCAGCAAGCCATTGAGCAACGAGCCAACACCTGGGCGGTGCACTTCAATGCCAATAAAGTCCTGCTCCGGAGCGGCTTTGGCCATTTCTAATAATGATTGCCCCATGCCGAAGCCTATTTCTAAGGTGCGCGGCGCTTGACGGCCAAAAACCTGATCAAAATCTTGCAGACCATCGGCTAGCAGTAAACCAAACTTGGGCCAACCCTCGTCCAAACCACGCTGTTGCCCGTCGGTCATTCGTCCGGCACGCATCACATAGCTTTTAATTTCACGACGGCGTACGGGCAACTCAGCGTCGGTGATGAGATCGTCTGTCATGGTGTTCCTATTAAATAAACGCGGTGGCGGCGCACTAGTCAGCAGCCACCAGGTAGATGAAGTTAAGCAATAATGCCGTCAAGAGGCGAAGAGGCGCTGGCATACAGTTTTTTCGGCATGCGCCCAGCCAAATAGGCTAAACGTCCTGCTTCAATGGCATGGCGCATCGCTTGCGCCATCAGTACCGGCTGTTGTGCATCAGCAATAGCGCTGTTCATAAGCACTGCTGCACAGCCCATTTCCATGGCAATAGTGGCATCAGAGGCAGTACCTACACCGGCATCCACCAGCACTGGCACTTTAGCTTCTTCTAAAATAATACGTAAATTATACGGATTACAAATGCCTAAACCTGTACCTATTAATCCGGCTAATGGCATCACTGCTATACAGCCAATCGCCTCAAGCTCGCGGGCAATAATGGGGTCATCGCTGGTATACACCATCACTTCAAAGCCTTCATCCACCAGCACTTTTGCGGCTTTTAAAGTTTCTACCACATTGGGAAATAAGGTTTTTTGATCCGCAAGAATCTCCAACTTAACCAGATTGCGACCGCCCAATAATTCACGTGCTAAGCGGCAGGTACGAATGGCCGTCTCAGCATCATAGCAACCTGCAGTATTTGGCAGAATGGTATAGCGATCAGGACTGATCACATCCAATAGATTTTCTTCATCTTTATTCTGGCCAATATTGGTACGGCGCACTGCCACAGTGACAATTTCAGCACCGGACGCTTCAATAGCCTGCCGGGTTTCTTCCATATCTTTATATTTGCCAGTACCCACTAACAAACGTGATGAGTAGGTTTTGCCAGCAATAATAAAGGGGTGATCTACGCGCGCAAGATTCATCTAAAGCCTCTTGATAATAGGGGACAGCTCAGCCACGACTAGCCACCGCCAATCGCATGAACGATTTCAATGCTGTCATTTTCTTTAAGCAGCGTTGACTCATACTGGCTGCGTGGCACAATTTCGAAGTTTAACTCGACGGCAACGCGGCGCCCTGCTAACTGCAGATGTTCAAGCAAACCTGCCACACTTTGGACGTTTTCCAAAGTATACAATTCACCATTCAACTGAATATGCATAATACAACCGTGAAATTCCGAAGGACCTTTATTTTAGCGGGTTCAGCCGCCAATCACCAAACACTTACTGAGCTCGCTTTGCAGAGCAGGCCAGACTGAGCCAACCTAAAACTAATAAACTGCCACCAATGGGCGTAATCAAACCAGGTGTAAATGGGGTTAGCACTAAGACGTAGAGACTCCCAGAAAACAAAACGATCCCTGCAATAAAAAACCAGCTGGCATACAGCAGCGCTCGCGAAGGCATGCTTTGCGCCAAAACAGCGACCAGCAATAACGCCAGACTATGAATAAACTGATACAACACTCCAGTCTGCATTACCGCGAGGGACTCCGCGCTGAGGATACTTTTTAATCCATGGGCGGCAAATGCTCCAATTAATACTGCTAACGCAGCAAAAATTGCCGCAAAAAATATTCCGTAACGCACGACCAATCCTCCAAAATGTGGCAACGCTGGTTATACTCGTGTTTCCAGCTCACCAGGTTGAAATTATGCTTCGTAAACTGCTGCGTATTGCTCTCATAACTTTATTGTCAGGTATAGCCTTAAGCGTACTGCTGGTTCTATCACTGCGCTGGATTAATCCACCTGTCAGCGCTCTACTGCTCGAACGGCAAGTCAGCGCCAAGTTGGCTGGGCACAGCTACGACAGTAAGCTGCAGTGGACGCCTTGGGCAGCGCTGCCTGATCATTTAAAAATGGCCGTCATCGCCGCTGAAGACCAACAGTTTGCCAACCACCATGGTTTTGATATTGCCGCAATCCAAGCTGCCCTAGTGCACAACCAGAGCAGCACTAGCAGTATAAGAGGCGCCAGTACTATTTCACAGCAAGTGGCTAAGAACGTTTTTCTCTGGTCATCTCGCAGCTGGCCACGCAAAGCGCTTGAAGCTTGGTTTACCCTGCTAATTGAACTGCTCTGGAGTAAAGAGCGTATTCTTGAAGTGTATTTAAATATAGCGGAGTGGGGACCTGGTATTTTTGGCGCTGAAGCCGCAGCAGAATATCATTTCCAAACTGGAGCGCCCTACCTATCGAACCAACAAGCCTACTTACTAGCAGCAATTTTACCGAGCCCGTTAACGCGCAGTCTTCAACCTCCTAGCGCCGCAACCTTACAACGAGCGCGCTGGATCAGCCGCCAAGTGCAACAATTGGGGGCTGGTCATTACCTCAATAAACTTAAGCAACAGCCGGCCTGGACAACCAAACTGCGTGAAACCATAGAAGATATTCTCAGCTTTTAAAGCTTTGCCAGTAAGACTGTACAGCCTTACAGTTGTTAGCCGATCCGATCTTTTAAAAATGTTTCATTGGCTTCAGCAGCAATAACGGGCCTGCTGTACAAATAGCCCTGTCCCTTATCACAGCCCAACTCGATTAAAAAGCGCTCTTGCTCTAAGGTTTCAACCCCTTCAGCAATCACCTGCATGCCGAGGTTTTTACTGAGCTGAATAATGGTTTTAACAATAATGGCATCATCTTCAATATCAAAAATATCGCGCACGAAGCTTTTATCAATTTTGATTTTATCAATTGGTAAGGTTTTCAAATAACTCAAGGAAGAATACCCAGTGCCAAAGTCATCAATGGCCACACGTACCCCCAATGCTCGCAGCCCACGCAGGTTGGTTGCTGCCGCCTTAATGTCTTGCATCAGCCCCGTTTCAGTGACTTCCAGTTCGAGGTTGTGCGGCTCTAACTGATAAAAAGCGAGTTTATGTTGCGTTTGGCATAACAAGTCGCTGTGGTGCAATTGAGTTGCCGATAAATTCACCGCCACACTCAAACCCGTCACCCCCAGATCCAACCAAGCGCGCAACTGCTGGCAGGCCTGATCCAACACCCATTCGCCAAGCTCAATAATATAATTACTCTCCTCAGCCAAGGGGATGAATATTTCTGGTGAGATCATCCCAAGCTCTGGGTGTTTCCAGCGTAACAACGCCTCCACAGCCACGATTTCTTGAGTGTGGTAATTCATTTGTGGCTGGTACACCAAATACAGCTGATTTTTACTTAGCGCTTCTTTGAGCTCTTTACGCAAACGCCGGCGCTTGCGTATTTCTGAGTCAATACTGGCCACAAAAAACTGGTAACTATTGCGTGAGCCTTTTTTGGCCAACTGCATAGTCTGCTCAGCTTGCTGCAATAACAGCTCAGTGCTCTGCCCATCATCTGGGTACAAAGTCACACCTATAGTACCGCTCAAGCGAATCGACAAAAGCTCGCGATTATAGGTTTTGCTCATCACCAGCGGCTCATTTAACTGCTCAAGGATAGACTGCGCTAACACTGCAGCCTGCTCTGGATCTTTAATACCAGGCTGCACAATAACAAACTGATCGCCGCCTAAGCGCGCCAAGCAAGCACCATGCTCAGCAAAGAGCCGCAAACGCTGCGCCACACCCTGCAATAACCAATCCCCGATTTGATAGTTATGCTGCTCATTAATATTTTTAAAATCATCCAAGCCCAAACATAGCACTGCTACCCCTTGCTGCTGATCGTGCACATCATCAATGATTTTATCCAGCTGTAACTGTAGCTCTTGGCGGTTAGGTAAACCGGTAAGAAAATCAACCTGTGACATCAACAATAAACTGTCTTCAGCCTCACGGCGCAAACGGGTATTGCGCTCAATAGACGCCAATAACTGATTTACTTTCAGCGCCCATAAACCCAATTCGTTTTTTTCATGGCCACGTAAGATGGGCAGTTTATAGTCTGCGGGGCGGTCTGGATTAATGCGCCCCAGGTGACGAATAATTTTCGCCAGTGGCCGCGTCAGTAACGCATGATAAATTAAGAACAGCACCAAACCCAAAATTAGCGCACGCAAAATACCTGAAGCAAGTATCACCCCTGCGTTGGTCAGTAAACGCTGACCGTAGGGCGCAGTATCAAGTACAACCTGTAAGTCACCGTAATATTCATCGCCATGGCCTTGCAAAGCAATGGTGAAAACACGTTCTGCCGGCATAAATAAATCTATGCAGCGCAGACAAAACTCGTCTTCACTGGGCCGCTCTCGGTATGCCAGGAACGGCTCATCCGGATGACCGATGCTCGCTGAACTGACTGCCTCATGCTGCAGCAACCCCTCAACCACCTGTTTACCCATATCTTCATCAAGACTGTACAGTGCCTGGGTTGACGGATCTTTAAACATGGCCAAAATACGCTGCCCGTCACTTTCCATCTGCTGATTAGTGACATACACATCATAAATAATTTGTGTAATGCTAAAAAAAACCCCCACCAATAAGGCTGCGCCAAGCACCCAACGCAATAGCTTAAAAGAGAGACTGTCTTTGCGCTCAATATTCACATAGGTGCCTTTTGTTGATTTTATTAATTGGCGCTCTTATCTCTACTGCGCCATAAGATCCGACTTACACCCCATAAAACATAAATAAAACATCTTGTCAAAGTACTAGCGAGCACAAAAAACCCCCAACGCTGATCTTGCAGCAGTTGGGGGTTTTAGTGAAGCTTGTTGGTATTACACTAGCAACTTACGCAGCAAAGTTTTTTGCTACAAAGTCCCAGTTAACCAAGTTCCAGAACGCTTCAACATACTTAGGACGCGCATTACGGTAGTCAATGTAGTAAGCGTGTTCCCAAACGTCACAGGTCAATAAAGCTGTGTCTTCAGTGGTTAACGGGCAGCCGGCACCAATGGTGCTCGACAGCGCTAAAGAACCGTCAGCCTTCTTAACTAACCAAGCCCAACCTGAACCAAAGGTTCCGATTGCAGTTTTGGTGAATTCTTCTTTAAACGCGGCAAATGAACCGAATGCTGCGTTAATAGCATCAGCTAATGCACCTGTTGGCTCACCGCCAGCATTTGGCGCTAAGCAATTCCAGTAAAATGTGTGGTTCCATACTTGTGCAGCGTTGTTAAATACGCCACCACTTGAGGTTTTAATGATTTCTTCTAAACTTTTACCTTCAAACTCAGTGCCTGGCACTAAGTTGTTCAAGTTCACAACATAGGCGTTATGGTGCTTGCCATGGTGAAAATCTAGGGTTTCTGCAGAGATATGCGGTTCGAGTGCATTTTTTTCGTAAGGAAGTGCAGGTAATTCAAAAGCCATGATTATTCTCCAGTAACATCAGACGAGGCACAATCAGCAAGCCTAATAGCGGACAGCTGATTCAATTGCCAGCAGTTCCGACTTGCTTTAAGCATCAGAGTATAGCATCTACGGGGGTTTTATCCACGTAGTATCTGTAGGGCTATACCATTGAACTGCAGCTATCTAGTGATCTTGCGCCTTATCGGAGCCATTATAGAACACGCCCGAACAAGAGCTTACTACACCCATTACCTAGGCAATAAAAAACCGCCCAACGGCGGTTTTTTATTTACGCGAGTCGACTTACAAGCCAGACATCGCCTTAATTGCGCTCATGAGCTCATCATCAGTACAGTCACTGCAAGTGCCTTTTGGCGGCATCGCATTAATACCAGAAATAGACGTTGCCAATAGGCCCTCAATACCACCTTTAGCATCTGCGCGCTCTTGCCATACGACTGTTTCACCAATAATAGGTGCACCAACTAAGCCTGTTGCATGACATACAGAGCAGTACTGATTAATAATTGCGTCTGCATCACGACCCGCTGCGGCAGTAGAGGCTCCAGTATCAGCAGCACCAGCAACAGCTGCTGACTTATCGCACTCATCACCTTCAACGCACACAACAGCTACTGGCTTAATTCGCTGTGCAATTTCTACAACAATAGCTTCTTCAACAGTATTTTCATCAATGTTTGCTTGTGCGCTGACTGTCCATAAGGCTAGAACAGTTGCTTGGGCTAGCAAAATCTTTTTAATCAGGTTCACGGTACACCCTCTATTTTCTTGGCTCTTGGCAATTCTTTCTCGCAACAGGTCTTTTGCGAGCTCTGCACAGTATAACCACTCCCTGCCCTCAGGCAAACAGCTGAAGCGCTGCAATAGCGCTTTTTAAATATTCAGACGGGTAAATACTCATAACGCACCCGTTTTACATTACATAACAGCTCGTAAGAAATAGTCCCAGCACAGGCCGCCACCTGATCAATTGATACAGTACTGCCCCACAATTCAACTGTACTGCCAACACCAGCCTCAACCAGCCCAGTTAAGTCCACAGCCAACATATCCATAGACACGCGCCCCAGCAACTGACTCAGCTGGCCATCCACCGCCACTGGCGTGCCGGTCGGGGCATGCCGCGGATAACCATCCGCATAACCGATTGCCACAATCCCCACCCGCACTGGCTGCTGCGCAATAAACTGCGCACCGTAACCCACAGCTTCTCCTGCTGGCAGCTCGCGCACAGCAATGATCTTCGACTGCAAGGTCATCACCGGCTGGAACTCTCCCACGCCAGGATTGGCCATAGCCACCGGCTGGCTACCATATAAAATAATCCCCGGTCGCGACCAATCACTGCGTATTTCTGGCCATGCCAATAAAGCGGGGGAATTACCAACACTGATCAAGTTCTGCATGCCTGCGGTTGCCGCGCTAAACAGCTGATACTGCTCACGGGTAGCAGATGATTGCAGTTCATCAGCCCGAGCAAAGTGCGTCATTAGCACCACTGCTGCAACATTCTCACAGGCCTGCAAGCGTTGCCAAACAGCACGGTACTCACCTGGAAAAAAACCCACTCGGTGCATGCCTGAATCCATTTTTAACCAGACCGTTAACGGTCTTGCTAACGACTGACGCTCAATAGCGTCTAGCTGCCAGTCAGCATGCACCACACACCACAAGTTGTGCTCAACAATCTGCTCCAACTCATCGGCAGCAAAAAAACCTTCCAGCAGTAGTATAGGCAGCGTGATACCTGCCGCACGTAACTGCAAGGCCTCTTCTAAACACGCCACTGCATAGCCATCAGCTAAGTCATGTAAAGCTTGGGCGCAAGCAACTGCACCATGCCCATAGGCATCAGCCTTAACCACCGCTAAAGCTTTATCTGCACATAACTGCCGCGCTAACTGATAGTTATGGCGCAAGGCTGGTAAATTAATTAACGCGCGCGCTGGACGCATGCTTACTGATTCTCCACATTGATGCTGCAAGTTAACTTTATCTGGCCGCTGAGTTAACCCTACGACCCTGTTCTGCCCATTAGCAATAGCGAAACATATCTAAACCGGCGCTACTGATTTGTGGTGTTTGCTGACTCATTAAGTCGGCCAAATAACTGGCTGATCCGCAGGCCATTGTCCAACCTAAAGTGCCATGCCCCGTATTGAGAAATAAATTACGATAAGCACTTTTACCCACAATGGGCGTGCCATCGGGAGTGGCCGGACGCAATCCGGTCCAGAATTGTGCCTGCGTTAAGTCGCCGCCTTGCGGGTAGAGCAAATTCGTCACGTACTCTAAGGTTTCACGACGCTTAGGGTTCAGTGCCAAATCAAAGCCACCAACATTGGCCATCCCACCCACGCGAATACGCTGATCGAAACGTGTAATCGCAACCTTGTAAGTTTCATCAATAATCGTTGACTGCGGGGCCATTGCCGACTCGATAATGGGCACGCTCAATGAATAGCCTTTCAAAGGGTAGACGGGAATTTTCATCCCCAACTGTTTCAGCATTTCTCGCGAATAGCTGCCAAGCGCCACCACGTACTGATCAGCCACTTCCAGCTCGCCATCAACGCAAACACCAGTGATACGGTCACCGGTACTCTGAATACTTTGCACCGTACAACCCAAACGAAACTTAACCCCCAACTCCCTTGCCAGATTGGCTAGATTGCGGGTAAACAAATGACAATCTCCGGTTTGATCATTGGGCAGGTGTAAAGCACCGGTTAAGCTGTCTGACACCGCCGCTAACGCCGGCTCCACCTGCGCAATTTCAGCAGGTTTTAGCAATTGATAAGGCACATTGCTTTGCTCCAGCACAGCAATGTCTTGCGCGGCGCTATCGAGCTGTTTTTGGCTGCGAAATAATTGCGTAGTTCCCAACTGCCGACCTTCATACTCAATACCCGTTTGCGCGCGCAAGCTATCCAAGCAGTCACGACTGTATTCAGCCAAGCGCACCATGCGCTCTTTATTCACCGCATAACGTGCGCCAGTACAGTTACGCAACATCTGCAGCATCCACTGATACTGAAAAGGGTCAGCTGTTAAGCGCACAGAAAAAGGTGCATGCTGCTGAAACAACCATTTGATTGCTTTTAGCGGTATACCGGGCGCAGCCCAAGGCGAGGCATAGCCAGGGGATATTTGCCCGGCATTGGCGAAGCTGGTTTCATCAGCCACACCCAGCTGACGATCAACCACCTCCACCTGATAGCCTTGTTTGGCTAAATAGTAGGCAGTGGTCACCCCAATCACCCCGGCACCTAATACTAAAACCCGCATATTTCCTCCCAGTTCAAGCTCTCAGTCATCATCTGCAGCGCCACCCAACAGCAGCCTGCACTGCAGCTTAAACTACACTAGATTTAAGTAAGGCTGGCGGTGTTAATTGCCATGTACGCCAAAAGAAAGGTACCGGCCATAAGCGCTGGTTAATCGGCGTTTGCTGCCACAGCTCTAAAAAACTGCGCTGCGCTAGCGGATGCACCACTTCAGGCGCCAGGAGCGCTAAGGGCCACAAAACAAAAGCATTTTTCAAGATTTCAGCACGGGGCAAAGTAATCCCCGCGTAATCGCCAGTTTGCTGGCCGTACAACAGCACATCAATATCCAGCGATAAAACTTTACTGGGCTGACTATAACGACCATTTATTGCTTCAATTTGCTTAAGCTGCTGATTCAGCTCGGACAACGGCATCCGGGTTTTAATGTGCACCACCAGGTTAAGAAAGCACGCACTGCGGATGCCCACCGGCTCACTTTCAAACACTGGCGAGCACTGCACCTCTCCAAACAAGGCTTGCAAGGCATCTAAACCAGCATTGAGATGCTTTTCCCGCTCCAGATTACTGCCTAATCCTAAATACACATCAACTAACGACATCCGCGTTCAATCTCCACACCCACGCCACGTGCATTCGCTACTGCACCGGGTTTAGTGATTTTTAAACGCAACCAAGGAATATTAAACTCAGTCATTAACAACGCTGCCAAGCGTTCTGCAAAAGTTTCTACCAGCTCAAAATGACTGGCCTGTGCAAAAGCATTGATAGACTCGCTAACTGCGGCGTAATCTAAGGCTAAATGCAGCGCATCATCTGCAGCACTGGGGCGATTATCCCAGCCCATTTGCAAGTCTACCAAGAGGTTTTGACGAATTGTGCGCTCCCAGTCATAGGCACCAATAACAGTGTCTACCTCTAGACTTTCGATAAATACCGTGTCCACTTTGCTTCTGCCTCGTTAGAATCAAGACTCGCTGGCCTTGGATCATTCAAATGTATGAATTACTACTGGTATGCGCTTATCTGCTTGGCTCATTTTCATTTGCCATTGCTTTAAGTCGCTATTACGGCAATAGCGACCCTCGCGCGCAAGGTTCCGGTAATCCTGGGGCCACTAATATGCTGCGGGTGGCCGGTAAACGTTTGGCTATTCTGACCCTGCTTGGCGATCTGAGCAAAGGTTTACTGCCAATTTTAATTGCCCAAGCCCTCGATTACAGCCCACAACAACAAGCCTGGGTCGGTCTAGCCGCAGTAATCGGGCATTTGTATCCCATTTACTTCAACTTCCGCGGTGGCAAAGGCGTTGCCACCACCGCTGGCATGTTGCTGGGTTTATACCCTCCAGCAGCACTGCTGGCATTGGCTGTTTGGTTACTCACTTTTAGTTTGACCCGCATCAGTTCACTGGCTGCTCTGAGCAGCGTGCCGCTGTGTTTACCGCTCCTCGCTTGGCAGCAACCACAGGCCTTATTGCCGGTTAGTGTGCTTAGCGTGCTGTTGGTTTGGCGGCATCGTAACAACTTAAAAAACTTACTGGCCGGCAATGAGCCCAACTTCCGCGAGTAGCCATCACAGTAAAGCTGGCAATTCTTCCATCGGCCAGCGGGCACGTACATGAATGGCATCACCTTCTTGCTGTCCAGCCATTAAGCGCTGGCAACCGGCATAAGCAATCATGGCGCCATTATCGGTACAAAACTCTGGGCGAGCGTAAAACACCTGCCCTTGACGCTTGCTCAGCATTGCTTCCAGTGAACGCCGCAAAGCCTGATTGGCACTCACGCCCCCCGCAATAACCAAGGTCTGTAAGCTCTCTTGCTCCAGAGCTCGCTGGCATTTAATGGTTAAAGTCGCGACCACTGCCTGCTGAAATGCATGCGCCAAGTCAGCGCGGGTTTGCTCGTTATCATCCCCTGCTGCGATACATTTCTGCCACGCAGTTAAGGTAGCTGTTTTTAAACCACTGAAACTAAACTGTAAACCTGGTCGATCGGTCATTGGCCTAGGTAACTTAAAGCGCCCAGGCACACCCTGCTCCGCCACGCGGGCAATTTCTGGTCCGCCGGGATATTTCAAGCCCATAAGCTTGGCAGTTTTATCAAATGCCTCACCGGCTGCATCATCAATAGACTCACCCAGCAAACGGTATTGACCAATAGCATCAACACGCACCAATTGGGTATGCCCACCTGAAACCAATAAAGCGACAAAAGGAAATTGCGGCGGTGTTTCTTCCAACATGGGCGCCAGCAAGTGGCCTTCCATATGATGCACACCAATGGCGGGGATCTCCCAAGCAAAAGCGAGCGCTTGTGCACAAGCCGCGCCAACCAGTAAAGCCCCGACCAAGCCAGGCCCTGCTGTATAAGCGATGCCTTGAATATCCTTAGCACTGCACTGCGCATCCGCTAAGACCTGCTCAATCAACGGCAACATACGCTTAATATGATCGCGCGAGGCCAGCTCTGGGACTACACCTCCATAGACTCGATGCAGGTCGATTTGACTGAAAAGTGCATCAGCCAATAAACCCCGCTCACTGTCGTATAATGCGACACCTGTCTCATCACAGGATGTTTCTAAACCCAACACCAGCATGTAATTAACCTGCCTAACTTTACAACAATAGAATTACCAAGCATCATAAGCGGCTTAGCGGTGATGTTCTATGCTTTTCTTAGACGAGCTTTGCTTTTCTAAAAAAAAGCAGATATAATCCGCAACCCTTGAAAACGGATGTGTATTTTTCCAATACTCATCTTAATAACCCGGTCATTGATGAAGGTACGAATCGGATGCCAACTGTCAAACTTAAAGACAACGAACCATTTGACGTTGCTCTGCGTCGCTTCAAGCGCTCCTGCGAAAAAGCCGGTGTTCTTGCTGATATACGCAGTCGCGAGTTTTATGAAAAACCAACTGCAGAACGCAAGCGTAAAGCCGCAGCAGCAGTTAAGCGTCACGCAAAGAAAGTACAACGCGAACAACGTCGTCACGAACGCCTGTATTAAGTTCTACAGGTTCTAGTGCTTAGCAAAGCCCGGACTCGTCCGGGTTTTGTCGTTTTAAAATCTTTTACCCAACACCAGTATATTGCCCCGTAGCACAGCTGTAGCCTAACCAACGCTATCCAGCTAGCACCCTACCGAGCATTAAAGACGTCAGCTCTGCAAAACTTAGACACCAGTCTACTGTCACACAGATACGTGCGCTTTTATGCAGACACTCGTATTTAACTGTGCTGCAGTGGTACCAGCCAAGCATTGTAGGAGTTTCATGGCAGGATTAATTGCCCAAGGTTTCATTGACGATTTACTGAACCGCACCGACATAGTCGAGGTGGTAAGTTCGCGTGTGCAATTGAAAAAATCCGGCAAAAACTACACTGCCTGCTGCCCTTTTCACCAAGAAAAAACGCCCTCATTCTCAGTCAGCCAAGACAAGCAATTTTACTACTGCTTTGGCTGCGGCGCTGGTGGTAATGCGCTCGGCTTCATTATGGACCACGACCATTTGGAGTTTCCCGAAGCCGTGGAGGAGCTGGCGACGCGCGCAGGCGTGGAAGTCGAACGCGAAAAGACCAGCGGTGGACCACAAAAGCCCCGTAAACCAGTCGACTCGCCACTGTACGCGCTTCTAGCCGCCGCAAGCGACTACTATCGCGCTGCCTTAAAAAACCACCCTCAGCGTAATGCTGCCGTTAATTACCTCAAGGAGCGCGGCGTCAGCGGGATTATTGCCCGCGATTTTGCTTTAGGTTTTGCCCCGCCCGGCTGGGACAATCTGAGCAAGCATTTGGGCGGCGACAGCCTGCAGCAGCAAGCCCTAATTGATGCTGGATTACTGGTTGAAAATGTCGATAGTCAGCGCCGCTACGACCGCTTTCGCGACCGTATAATTTTCCCTATTCATGATTCGCGCGGGCGCATTATTGGCTTTGGTGGTCGTGTTTTAGGCGATGATAAGCCCAAATACCTGAACTCTCCGGAAACCGCAGTCTTCCACAAAGGCCAAGAACTGTACGGCCTCTATGAAGCGCGCAAATACAATCGCCAACTCAATGAAATTATCGTTGTAGAAGGCTACATGGATGTTATTGCCCTTGCCCAGCAAGGCTTGCGCAACGCCGTGGCCACCTTAGGCACAGCCACCAGTGAAGAGCATATCAAGCGCTTGTTTCGTGTAGTGCCCAATATTTTATTCTGCTTTGATGGCGATAGCGCTGGGCGCAAAGCCGCGTGGCGCGCGCTGGAAGCAACTTTAAGCAACCTCAAAGATGGCCAGCAAGCACGTTTTTTGTTTGTGCCCGATGGCGAAGACCCAGACAGCTTAATTCGCAGCGAAGGCCTAGAAGCCTTTCAAGCGCGCATCGCGCAACAAGCAGTCGCTTTAACCGAATATTTTTTCACGCATTTATCTGCCGAAGTGAACCTCGACTCGCTGGAAGGTAAGGCGCATTTAGCAACACTGGCCGCACCACTAGTTGAGCGTATTCCTGGAGCTAATTTACGCGCATTAATGCGCCAAAAACTAACCCATATTACGGGTTTGAGCAGCGCCCCAAGCGCAGATAACACCACCGCTCCAGCAGCCAACCTCGATCGAGCGACGCCCACGGAGTACGAGTACGATGGCGCAGATTTTGACGCTTACGCCCAATACCATGCGCAAGACTACTCAACACTGGCGCCGCAAGCGTCGCCACAGCCACCGAGCAAGCCCCGTCACAACGACAGCTCTTGGTCACGCACAGCCGGCTCCACACCTAAATCAAAGCGTGCTAAAGCCGCTGTAGAAACCCCGCACTTGGCCGCTTTGCGTACCCTGTTGCATCATCCACACCTAGCGCTAAAGGTTGATAACGCCAGCAAACTTGCTGCAGAAGATGACCTTTACGCACAACTGCTCGTCTCATTGTTGGAAGCGTTACAGAAAAGCCCCGACCTCAGCTCACTACAATTAATTACACGATGGCATGGCACCGAACAGGGCCACCTTTTGCGTGCGTTAGCTGAAAAAGAATGGCTCATTGATGCCGATAACCTTGAACAACAATTTTTCGACACCATAACTCGTCTAGCATCACGTCAACGCGATCGCCTTATTGAGCAACTGCTAAGCAAGGCCCGCTCTGATGATCTTTCTAGCGAAGAAAAACAACGCTTGCGTGAGTTGTTTGAACAGCATAACAATGCACCAAGTACCGCTGAAACTGGCAATTAAGCTGCTATATACAGTATAATATGCAATCTTAATTGCCGTTCGGCCCAGACCTTTCATGGATAGGGTGATATGTCCGCAAAATCACAACAATCTCGTTTAAAAGAATTAATCGCCCTCGGTCGCGAGCAGGGATACCTGACTTACGCTGAGGTCAATGACCACCTTCCTGAAGATATTTCTGATCCAGAACAGGTCGAAGATATTATTCGCATGATCAATGACATGGGAATTAATGTCTCTGAAGCTGCGCCTGATGCTGATGCCTTACTCTTGGCTGGTGCTGACACCGATGAAGCTGCTGCTGAAGAAGCCGCCGCGGCATTGGCTGCAGTGGAAACCGACATTGGCCGCACCACTGACCCTGTGCGCATGTATATGCGTGAAATGGGTACAGTTGAGCTTCTGACCCGTGAAGGCGAAATTGAAATTGCTAAGCGTATCGAAGAAGGTATCCGTGAGGTTATGGGCGCTATCGCTCACTTCCCAGGTACTGTCGCAGGTATTCTCAGTAGCTTCGACACCGCCATCACCGAAGGCACACGTTTAACCGATATATTTAACGGTTACATTGACCCTGATGATGAAATCGCTCAGCCCGCAGTTGTTGCGGCAGCGGCGGCGGCGAAAAGCACAGCAGCCGCGAAAAAAGCTGCTGATGACGATGAAGAGGAAGAGGACGACGAAGAGGAAGAAGAGGAAGAAGCAGGCGATGGCGGCCCTGATCCAGAGGTAGCCAAGCAGCGCTTTGGCGCAGTTGCTGAGCAACTTGCTAAAGTTGATAAAATTCTTCTCAAGCACAAGCGTAATAGCAAGCAAGCGGTCGCCGCTCTAGAAGAGCTTGGCCAGCTGTTTATGCCGATTAAACTCGTGCCTAAGCAATATGACGCTCTAGTGCTGCATGTGCGTAGCTCACTACACCGCATTCGTCAGCAAGAGCGCACCATTATGCAGCTTTGCGTACGTGATGCTCGCATGCCCCGCGCCGAATTCCTCAAGCAGTTTCCGGGCAATGAAGTGGACTTAGAATGGGCGGTAAAACTGAGCGAAGGTAAAGCTCGGTATGCAGCCAACTTAGTTCCATTGTTAGAAGAAATTCAGCGTAACCAACAAATCTTAATTGATTTGGAAGAAGAAACAACGCTAACCATTGCTGACATCAAAGACATTAACCGTCGCATGTCGATCGGTGAGGCCAAAGCTGGCCGCGCCAAGAAAGAAATGGTTGAAGCAAACTTACGTCTGGTTATTTCTATTGCGAAAAAATACACCAACCGTGGCTTACAGTTCTTGGACCTTATCCAAGAAGGCAACATTGGTTTGATGAAAGCTGTCGACAAGTTTGAATACCGTCGTGGTTATAAATTCTCAACCTATGCCACATGGTGGATTCGTCAA